>JBOHEE010000255.1:0-1839 GCA_050700895.1 Nitriliruptorales bacterium
CGCATCCTCCGCCGCTTCCCCCGCGAGCGCGGCGAACTCGGCCAGCCGGGCGGTGGGCAGCCGGTGGGCGGGGCCGGAGACGACGAGCGCCGCGATGACGTCCCCGTTGCCGGCGCGGATCGGCGCCGCGACGGCGTTGAGCCCGACCTCGAGCTCCTCCACCGTCGTGGCGTGACCGTCGCGGCGGGCGCGCTCGAGCTGCTCCTCGAGGACGTTCGCGTCGACGACCGTGTTCGGCGTGAGCGCCTCGAGGGGCCCGCTGAGGACGCGACGGCGCAGCCCGTCGGGCGCGTGCGCGAGCAGGATCTTGCCGCTCGCCGTGCAGTGCGCGGGGGTGCGCCGGCCGAGCCAGTTCAGGTGGACGATCGACACCGCCCCCACGACCTGGTCGATGTGGACGACGTCGCCCCCTGCGTCCATCACGGCGAGGTTCACCGTCTCGTGCGTCGCCTCGGCGAGGCGCTCACATGCGGGCCGGGCCGTCCGCCGCAGGTCGAGGTCGACGTTCACGCTGCTCGCGAGCCGCGCGAGGCCGCTGCCGAGGCGGTACTTGCTCGTCGCCCCGTGCTGTTCGACCATCCCGCGGCGCTCCAGCGTGGCGAGCAGGCGGAAGGCGGTCGACTTGTGGATGTCGAGATTCTCGGCGACGTCGGTGACGCCGGACCAGCCCCGCTCCGCGAGGTGCTCCAGCACCGCGAGCGCCCGGTCGACCGAACGGACGTACTGCGGACCGTCTCTCTGAGAGGAACCGTTGCTCATCGAGGAACTATCCTAGGGCAGAGGGAAGCGACCGACGGCCGGTTCCACCCGGCCCGGGGAGGTGAGGCGTGCCGGCCGTCCACATGGTCTCCTCGCCTCTCGACGAAGCGGCGCGATCGCGCCTCGTGTTCGCGGGCGACCTCCTCGTCTTCCGCGACGTCGGGGCGCTCACCGTACTCGCGGCATCGGCGGAGGAGATCATCCGCCACGTCGCCGGGACCGCGGACCCGACAGCCGCCGAGCCGATCGGCCGGGTGCGGGACCGCTTCCGACGCGATCCGGCCACCCGCGAGCTCCTCGCACGGGCGCTCGAGGAGGTCGGGGTCGACATCGAGCGGGCGTTCTGGGACCGCTTCCACCTCCGGATCTCCCCGCCCGACGCGCGGCCGGCCGGGTCGGCGACGGGGACGATCGGGCTCCACCGCGACACCTGGGCGTCGAACGTCCTCGCGCAGACGAACTGGTGGGCGCCGCTCCGCTCGCTGACCCGGGAGCGGACCCTCGCCTTCCACCTCGCCGGCTGGGTCCGGCCGCTCGCCAACACGAGCGCACGGTGGGATCTCGAAGAGGTGCGCGCGCAGCGACGCGCCGGGGAGGAGGTCGCGCTCGTGCCGGAGCTCACCGAGCCGGTCGACCCTGCGGGCGAGCTCCGGATCGTCGTCGAGCCGGGCGATCTGCTGTGCTTCTCCGGGGCGCACCTCCACGGCAGCGTCACGAACACCTCCGACCGAGCCCGGGTGAGCGTCGAGGTGCGCACGGTCCACCTCGACGATCTCCTGGCCGGGCGCCGTGCGCCGGCACTCGACGGCTCGGCGCCCCGCACCGCCTGGTCGTGGTTCCGTCGCGTCGCCGACGGCCTCGCCCTGTCCGAGCACCCCGAGCTCCACGGGCGCCTGACCGGGTGAGCGACGATCGGAGATGGCTCAGGGGCCCGTGCGGGCCCGGATCTCGGCCACCAACGCCGGCAGCACCTCGTGGAGGTCGCCGAGCACGGCGTAGTCGGCCTTCTTCACGAGCGGGGCGTCGGCGTCGAGGTTGACGGCGAGGATCCGCTTCGAGTCCATGCACCCGACCCAGTGC
>JBOHEE010000256.1:0-1593 GCA_050700895.1 Nitriliruptorales bacterium
GGGTGCCCCGCACCCCGCGGGCCGGGGCGCGGGCCGGTGGCGTCGTTGCGGTCCAGCGGGCCCACGACGTCCCCTCGTCCTCTGGCGCCGGGTCCTCGTCGCCGATGTCGTCGACCTTCGCGATCCACAGGCCGCCACCGTTCGGCTCGGTCTCGTCCTCGCTGGCCGTCGTGCGCGAGAGGCCGTAGAGGTAGCCGTGCCAGTAGTAGGTGGACCAGAAGCTCGCGCCGCCCTCCGGCCGCAGGAACGCGTGGGTGGTGGGTGCGCTCGGCTCGGCGTAGTCCACGGCGATCATGCCCGACTCGTACCAGCCCACGACGAGGAAGGTCGTCCCCGGCACGAAGTTGTAGAAGTGGCTCGTACAGAGCGTGCTGAACTTCGCCTCGTCCGTCGAGTACGAGCCCATGAGCGACGGGCTCTCCGGCTCCGTGAGGTCGTAGAACCACAGCGCGCCGATGAGGCCCGCGCTCTCGGTCCCGAAGCATCCGGGCGAGAAGGCCGCGCCGGCCAGCTCGTCGTTCAGGACGAGCGTCGTGCCGTCGGGAGCGAGCCGTGCGCCGTGGTGGATCGTGATCGCGGGGTTGTGGATCGTCGCGATCGTCTCCGGGGCGGTCGGGTCGGAGATGTCCCAGATGTAGGTCTGCTCGACCGCCGCACAGAAGGCGAGCTCACGTTCCGGGTCGAGGCCGATGTCGTGGCAGGCCGCGGGTGCGGGGAAGCCCTTGTCGTCGGGGGGCATCGGGGTCATCGTCACGGTGAGCTCGGGGTCGGTGAGGTCGATGAATCCGAAGCGGGGACTCGGGGTCGTGAAGTCCGACGAGGCGATGTAGAGCAGGTCCGCCCATGGGACCGCGGTGGCGTTGTGGACCCCGGCACCGCCGAGCTCGTCGGGGAGGATGAAGTCGATGACGACGGGGCGGGCGGGATCGGTGATGTCGTAGACCCGGAAGCCCTCCTCGCCGGCGACGTCGTTGCCATCGGGGTCGAACTTCTCGGCCGACTCCTCGTCACAGCCGGTGTTGCTGCGGGCGCTGTCGATGCCCTGGAAGAGCAGGTTCTCGTGGACGACGATCTCGGCGTGGTAGCCGGCGCACTGGACGTCGGCGAGCAGGATCGCGTTCTCCGGGTCCGTCACGTCGAAGACCTCGATCGCGCCGTCGTCCGGCGACGAACTGCCGTCGGCGCCGGCGAAGAGGTAGTCGCGCGTCCCCTTGATGCGCCGGCCGTCGAGGGTCTGGAGGCCCTCGCGACGCTGGAACATCATGTCCGAGCCCTCGGGGAACCAGTGGTGGGCCACCAGCTCGAGGTTGTCCGACGTCTCGAACTCGGGGGTGCGATCCCCACCGTCCTCTTGGGCCACGGCCGCCGGGGCGAGAGCGAGCGCGGCGGCGGCGGCGGCGAGGAGGGTGGTCGCGGCGCGGCGGACGGACACGGGCAGACCTCCGGGTGGGTTGCTCCCCGGAGCTTCGACGCGACCCCCGCCCGCTCCTCCCCCCGTTACGCCAGCACGCGGACGAGCGCCGGCGATGGCGGGAGGAGCCCGGCTCGGACCCGCGGGCGCTGGAGGCGGGCTCGAGGAGCCCGCCGACGCAG
>JBOHEE010000257.1:0-6252 GCA_050700895.1 Nitriliruptorales bacterium
CGGGTCGACGGAGAGGCCGAAGAACACGAAGAAGATCGCCGCGAAGAGGTCCCGGACGGGGTGGAGCAGGCCCCTGGCGGCCTCCTGCGCCGGTCCGGAGAACGCGATGCCGACGAGGAACGCGCCGACCGCGGCCGAGATGTGCAGCCGCTCGGCGATGCCCGCGACCAGCAGGGTGAGCCCGAGCACGCCGAGCAGGAGCGCCTCCTGGCTCGGTGCGTGGACGATCCTCGAGATCGCGGCCCCCCACCGCAGGGCGATCACGAGCACGGCTCCGGCGGCGAGGAGCGCGACGGCGAGCGAGCCGCCGATCCCCGCAACGGTGCCGCCGGCCACGAGCGCCCCGGTGACCGGCAGGTAGACCGCCATGACGAGGTCCTCGGCGACGAGCAGCGACAGCACGCCCGGGGTCTCGCGGTTGCCGAGCCAGCCCAGATCGTTGACGAGCTTGGCGACGATCCCCGAGGAGGAGATGTAGCTGACGCCGCCGAGGATGACGGCGCTGAACGCGTCCCATCCGAGCAGGAGCCCCGCGACGAGCCCCGGCGTGAAGTTCGCGGCGAGGTCGACGACGGCGACCGGGAGGGACGCACGGAGACCGTGGGTGAGCTCCTCCGGGGAGTACTCCAGGCCGAGCATCAGCAGCAGGAGCACGACACCGATCTCGGCGCCGACCTCGATGAACATCTCGGCGGTGATGACCGGGTAGATCCCACCGGTGCCGATCGACAGCCCCACGAGCAGGTACAGGGGGATCGGCGAGATCCCGAGGCGGCCGGCGGCGCGCGCGACGAGCGCCAGCGCCAACAGGATCGCGCCGAGCTCGAGGAAGACGGTGTCGATCGGCACCGTCACGCCCGGAGCAGATCGCGGACCCTGCGGATCGACTCGGGCGGCCCGACCACGACCGCGGTGTCGCCGGCCGCGAAGACGAAGTCCGCCGACGGGCTCGGCGTGTGTTCGGCGTCGCGAAGGACCGTGACGATCGTCACCCCGGTGGACCTGCGGACCTCGAGCTGTCCGATGCTGCGCCCGGCGGCCGGGCTCTTCTCCTCGACCTCCAGCCAGTCCAGAGCGAGACCGGGGACGATCTGCTGGAGGCGATCGAGCTCCGTGACGACGCGGGACCCGCCCAGCACCTCGGCCAGCGTGCGCGCCTCGTCGCCGTGGAGGTCCAGGACCTGCTCCGCCGTGTCCGGGTCGTCGGGCGGGCACACGAACAGCTCCCGGTGCCCGGTGCGATGATGCAGCACCGACACCCTGTGACCGTCGTCGGTCGTGAACGAGTACCTGACCCCCACGCCTGGGAGGCGCGTCTCCTCGATCTGTGACAACCCCTACCTCCTGGTCCCGTCGACGAGACGCTAGCTAGGTCACGGCTAGGTCAACGGCTAGGTCGGTCTGCGCCGGGGGGCACGTGCTCCCCTGGCGCGGGAAGATCCGCCTCCGTCGGTACCCTCATCTGCGAGCGGAGAGGGGGTTTTCGCCCTGAGCGAGCCCGGTGCATCCCGAACCGCCGGCTCCCGCACCGGCGACGGTCGGTCCGGCGGGGTCAAGGGCGTCCTCTCGCGTCTCAGTCCCGCACGGGAGTCGGTCCCGTCCGAGGTGAGCGGCCTCGTGGCGCGGATCCGCGAGTCGAGCCCGAAGGTGGACGTCCGCGAGGTCGTGCGCGCCTACGCCTACGCCGACGCCGCCCACGACGGCCAGCTGCGCAGCTCCGGCGAGCCCTACATCACCCACCCCATCGCGGTCGCCGAGAAGCTCGCCGACCTCGGGCTGGACACGGCCACGATCGTCGCCTCCCTCCTCCACGACGTCGTGGAGGACACCCCGGCCTCGCTCGAAGAGGTGAGGGAGCTCTTCGGCGACGAGGTCGGGCTCCTCGTCGACGGGGTCACGAAGCTCGATCGGCTGAAGGTGAGCTCGAAGGAGCACCAGCAGGCCGAGACGTTCCGCAAGATGATCCTCGCGATGGCGACCGACATCCGTGTCCTCGTCGTGAAGCTCGCCGACCGCCTCCACAACATGGAGACGATCGGTCATCTCCCGCGCGAGAAGCAGAAGCGGGTCGCGCAGGAGACGATCGACATCTTCGCCCCGCTCGCGCACCGCCTCGGCATGCAGACCTTCAAGCTGCAGCTCGAGGACCTCTCCTTCCGCGCCCTCCACCCCAAGCGCTACGACGAGATCGTCGCGATGGTGGCCGAGCGCTCGCCCGAGCGCGACGCCTTCCTCGAGGACGTCGTCTCCGAGGTCAAGGCCAAGATGCGCGAGATCAAGGTGAAGGGCGAGGTCACCGGCCGCCCGAAGCACTACTACTCGATCTACGAGAAGATGGTCCTGCGGGGCAAGGAGTTCGACGAGATCCACGACCTCATCGGCATCCGCGTCATCGTGAACTCGGTCCGCGACTGCTACGCCGTCCTCGGCCAGCTCCACTCGACCTGGCGGCCGATCCCCGGCCGCTTCAAGGACTACATCGCGATGCCGAAGTTCAACCTCTACCAGTCGCTCCACACGACTGTCGTGGGGCCGAGGGGGCGGCTGCTCGAGATCCAGATCCGCACGAAGGCGATGAACCGCACGGCGGAGTTCGGGGTCGCGGCGCACTGGAAGTACAAGGAGGCGGCGCGCAAGGAGGAGGCCGACCTCGAGTGGCTCCAGCACATGCTCGAGTGGCAGCAGGAGGTCCGCGAGCCGGCCGACTACCTCGACGCCCTGCGCATCGACCTCTACGAGGACGAGGTCTTCGTGTTCACCCCGGCCGGGGACGTGAAGGAGCTTCCCGCCGGCTCGACCCCGATCGACTTCGCCTACGCCGTCCACACCGAGGTCGGCCACAGCTGCGTCGGCGCGAAGGTGAACGACCGCCTCGTGCCGCTCGACGTCACGCTCGACAACGGCGACACGGTCGAGATCCTCACCTCGAAGGCCGAGGACGCCGGGCCGTCACGCGACTGGATGAAGATCGCCGTCTCCCCGCGCGCGCGGAGCAAGATCCGGGCCCACTTCAACCGCGAGCGCCGCGAGGACGCGATCGAGCGGGGGCGTGACGCGATCCAGCGCGGCCTGCGCAAGCGCGGCTTCAGCTACAAGCGCCTCGCTGGGTCCGGGGACCTCCTCGCGGTCGCGAACGAGCTTTCCTACAAGGACCTCGAGACGCTCTTCCGCAGCGTCGGCGAGCATCACGTCTCGCCGGAGACGGTCGCGAACCACGTCGAGCAGCGCCTCGGCCCGGTCCTCCCGGAGGGGGAGGAGGACGAGCGCCCGCCGGTCTTCGACGAGCGGCCGGTCCACCTCGAGCCGGTTCCGAGCGACAGCGTCAGCGTCCTGGGCACCGAGGGGCTGCTCACCAAGCTCGCGCGGTGCTGCACCCCGGTTCCGGGCGACCCGATCGTCGGCTTCGTCACGCGGGGGCGGGGGGTCTCGGTCCACCGCAAGGACTGCCCGAACATGGACGACCTCGCCCACAACCAGGAGGACCGGCTCATCGACGTCGGCTGGAACGCGAGCTCGTCCGCCCCGTTCCTCGTGTCGATCCTCGTCGAGGCGATCGACCGCAAGCATCTCCTGCGTGACATCACCGCGGTGCTCGGCGACCTCCACATCAACATCCTGGCCGCACAGGTGACGACCCGGCGGGACCGCGTCGCGGTGCTCCGCTTCTCGTTCGAGCTCGCCGACCCCGCCCACCTCGAGTACGTCCTCCAGTCGGTGAAGCATGTCGAGGGCGTCTACGACTCCTACCGCCTGATCCCCCAGCGGCAGGACGCCTGACCGGGCACGCGGGGTGGTCCGCGGAAGCTCCGGCCGAAGCGGCCCCTCCCGCCCCAGGGGTCTGGTGCCCTCTGGCGCACGTCTGGCCGGGCCAGATCGCCCCTGGCGGCGCTGCGGACCCGCTTGCGTCGCGCTGCGACGCGGCGCTCGCCGCGCCTTGCCGGTTGACGACCTGGTCGCGCCCAGCCGCACACCAAACCGAGCACCGGTCTCCTAGCTAGCATCCGCGTCTGTCGCGCCAGCGAAGGGTCGTGTGGTGACCGTGGGCCTCGGTGCGGGGGACCTCGCCCGATCGGAGGTCCTGCGCGCGCTCCCGGAGGACGCGCTCCAGAACCTCGCGACGCGAGCGCGGCAGCGGGAGTTCGAGGCGGGCGCCGTCATCGTGAGGGAGGGGGAGGAGGGCCGGTCCCTCCACGTTCTCGTCTCCGGAGTCGCCCGCGCCGTCCACCCCAGCGACGACGGCAGCGCGGAGGTGGCCCTCCGCACCATGCGTCCGGGGGAGGTGTTCGGCGAGCTCGCGGTGCTCGACCCCGCCACACGCTCTGCGTCGGTGCTCGCCGTGAGCGCGTGCCGCACGATCGAGGTGGCCGCCGCGGACCTCGAGCGGACGTTCGACTCCTACCCGGGCACGGCCCGGCGCATGCTCGGGGCGCTCGCGCGCTCGCTCACGTACGCTCGGGAGGAGGTCCAGCGCCACAACCTCCTCCTCGAGGAGCGGGTCGCCGACCGCACGCGGGAGGTGCGCGAGACGCAGCTCGAGGTGCTGCGGCGGCTCGGCCAGGCGGTCGAGATGCGGGACGCCGAGACCGGCAGCCACATCCTCCGCATGAGCCGCTACGCGGAGGCCCTCGCCCGGGCGATCGGGCTGACGCCCGCCGAGTGCGACCTCGTCCTCAACGCCGCCCCGATGCACGACATCGGCAAGATCGGGGTGCCGGACGCGGTGCTGCTGAAGCCGGGCGCGCTGAGCGGCGAGGAGTGGGCGATCATGCAGTCCCACACCGTGGTCGGGGCGCGGATGCTGGAGGGCTCCACGTCCCGTCTCATCCAGGAGGCGGGCCGGATCGCCCTGAACCACCACGAGCGTTGGGACGGGGAGGGCTACCCGAACGGCGTCGCCGGCGAGGACATCCCGCTGTCGGCCCGCATCTGCTCCATCAGCGACGTCTTCGACGCGCTGACGAGCGAGCGGCCGTACAAGGACGAGTGGCCCGTCGAGCGTGCCGTCGAAGAGATCGAGGCGCAGCGCGGGAAGATGTTCGACCCGGTGCTGGTCGACGTCTTCAAGGACGCCCTTCCCGAACTCCTCGAGCTACGCGAGCAGCCGGGAGGGCAGTGATGCGCGTCCATCTGTGCGGCGTCCGCGGCTCGTCGCCGGTCTCGGGACCGGAGTTCGTCCGGTACGGGGGGGCGACGTCCTGTGTCGCGATCGCTGCCGACGGCGGAGCTCCGACGCTGGTCCTCGACGCCGGGACCGGGATCTCCCGCGTGTCGCAGCTGCTCGACGGCGCGCCCTTCGCGGGGAGCATCGTCCTCGGGCACCTGCACTGGGACCACGTGAGCGGCTTGCCGTTCTTCGGGGCCGCCGACCACCCCGACGCCCGAGTGGACGTCCACGTGCCTGCTCAGGAGATCGGGGCGGAGGAGCTCCTCTCCCGTGTGATGTCGCCGCCGTTCTTCCCGGTGGGGCCAGGCGAGCTCCAGGGGGAATGGTCGTTCCACGACCTCGACGAGGGCGAGACCACGATCGAGGGATTCCACGTGCTCGCCCGCGAGATCCCCCACAAGGGCGGCCGCACCTTCGGCTACCGGGTCAGCGACGGGAGGGCCAGCGTCGCCTACCTCTCGGACCACCACCCCGTCGGCGCCGGATCCGGCCCGCACGGGGACGGTGAGAACCACGAGGCCGCGAAGGCCCTCGTCGCCGACGTCGACCTTCTCATCCACGACGCGCAGTACACGCGCAGCGAGTTCGCCGTCAGGGGGCACTTCGGGCACTCGACGATCGACTACGCGATCGGGCTCGCCGAGGCCTGTGGTGTGCGCCACCTCCTCCTGTTCCACCACGATCCGGAACGGAGCGACGTGGAGCTCGACGGGATCGTCGACCGCTACGAGCCCTCGATCCGCGTGTCGGTCGCCTCCGAGGGCGCGGTCTACGAGCTCCCGCACCAGTAGGTTCGCCCGCCTGTTCGACGTCCGCGTCTCGTCGGCGGACCGACCCGCCGAATCATGCCTCGCGCGTGGATCGTGGCAGGCTCTGGTCATGCGGACGCGTCAGGTCACGTTGCGGGAGAGCGGCGACCACGGGGGAGTGGTCGTGGTGGTCGACGTGCTGCGCGCGTTCACCGTCGCGGCGTTCGCACTCGCGAAGGGGCGACGGCGGTGCGCTGCGTCGCGACGGTCGAGGAGGCGCTGGCGGATCGGGCTGCCAACCCGGGAAGCCTCGCGATGGGGGAGGTGGGCGGGTATCGA
>JBOHEE010000258.1:0-9705 GCA_050700895.1 Nitriliruptorales bacterium
GCCGACCGGAGCGCGCAGCCTGCCCTCGAAGCGCGTCGCGAGGTGCTGCACGTTGTCGAGCTTCACCAGGCGAGGTTCGGGGTCCATCTCGAGGTCCTCACAGAGCTCCGCGAGGACGTCGCGGACCGACGAGGCCGCCAGCCGATGCTCCTCTCGGTCCTTCTCGGAGCCGAGGAGCCCCTCCCCCAGTCGCTGGTCGGCGGCCGCGTCCTCGCCCCGCGGGGCGGTGCCGGCGAACACCTGCGACTCCAGTGACCTGCCGGTCCGGCGGACGAGGAGCTCCGGGGTCGCCCCGACGAAGCCGTCGACGAGGAACGTGAAGCAGGACGGGAAGCGCTCGGCGAGCCGCCGGACGAGCCGGCGTGGCGAGAACGGCGTCTCGGACCAGACCGCGTGGTCGCGCGCGAGGACGACCTTGTCGAGCGCCCCGCCGCGGATGCGGTCGACCGCGGTCGCGACCGCGTCGAGCCAGAGCAGGTCGGGGATCGACGAGCCCGCATAGCGCACCCGGTCGGGAACGGGATCCTTCTCGGAGACCGCCTCGAGGTCCGGCTCGCCGTCGCCGGCCCACCTGACCCATGCCTCCTCGCCTCGCCGGGCGACGAGCAGCTCGGGGACGACGAGCACCGACCCGTTCGAACGGGCGTCGAACGTGAAGCTCGCCAGCGCGACCGGCGGCGTGTCGGCGCCGGCGGCGACCTCCGGGGCGAGCGCGGCCAGGCTCTCGCCGGCTCGTCGGAAGCGGTCGGGCCCGGTCCCGAGGTCGACGCGGAGCGCGGCGCCCCGACCGACGAAGCCCTCCCCTCCTCGCAGCCACACCGACGCGTCGCGGTCGGCGACGAGATCTTCGAGAGGACCGTCGACACGGTGGGCCGCGGTGCGCAGACGGGGCACGGCCGCGGTCACGATCGCGGCTCCGCGGCCCGCTCCTCGAGCTCCTGGGTGGCCCGGAGCCGGGCCCGCTCGAGCAGGAGCCGCTGGAAGTGGTGGCTCACGATGCGGCCCGTCGCGGGGAGCATGCGGTGGAAGGCGCCGACGAGCCGCTCGGCGGCCTCGTCGTCGGAGGCGGCGTCGGCGCGGACGGGGTCGCGGACGAAGCGGAGGAAGAGCTCGACCGCGTGGTCGGCGATGCCGCGCATCGCGTCGTCGTAGTGGCGGGCGAGGTCGAGGAGCTCCCCCAGCGGCAGGCCGGCCTCGAGCAGCTCCATCCCGGCCGCCGCCGCGTCGGCCTCGGCTGCGGCGTAGCGCGCCTCGCCGTCGTCCCGCTGTGCGACGAGGAAGCCCTCCCGCTCGATCGCCTCGAGCACGGTCGCCGGCACGTTCGTGCGCTCCGCGAGCTCTGCGAGCGTGAGCGACGGCTCGTCGCCCGGGTCGCTGGGGCCGGACGCGGCGAGCGCGGCCAGCAGCGCCGCGTCCGCCTCCTCGAGCGGTCGATCGGTGTCGGTCACGCCACGATGCTACGCACCGGCGGTGCCCTCGGGCACCGGTACCCCGAGCTCGCGGTAGATCTCGCTGCCGTCGAGCGTCTCCTCCTCGAGCAGCCGCTCGACGATCGCGTCGAACGCGTCCCGGTTGCTCTCGATGGCGTCCCGCGCACGTTCTTCGGCCTCGCGCAGGAGGCGGGCGACCTCCTCGTCGATGCGCTGCTGCGTCCCGTCCGCGTAGGGACGGCTGCGGAGGAGCTCTCCGATCTCCTGCTCCCCCTCGCCGGGCCCCTCGGCCTTCGGCATCCCGTCCGGCGAGTACCCGATGGGTCCGAGCTCCTCCGACAGCCCGAAGTCACGGACCATGAGCGTCGCGAGGCGGGTCGCGCCCTTCAGGTCGTTCGCGGCGCCGGTCGACGCCTCGCCGAGGACGACGAGCTCCGCGGCCCGCCCGCCGAGGCGGACGTCGAGCGTGCCGTAGAGGTAGCCCTCGGAGTGGAGGCGGCGCTCGTCGACCGGCAGCTGCTCGGTCGCGCCGAGGGCCATCCGGGTCGGCAGGATCGTCACCTTCTCGACCGGGTCGGCGTCCTCGAGGAGCGCAGCGACGACCGCGTGGCCGGTCTCGTGGACCGCGACCCGGTGGAGCTCCTCCGGGCGCAGGAGGTCGGGATCCTGACGTCGCCCGAGCAGCAGCCGCTCCCGGGCACGGTCGAAGTCGTCGCGGCGCACCGTCGTTCGCTCCTCGCGGACCGCGAAGATCGCCGCCTCGTTCGCGAGGTTCTCGAGGTCGGCCCCGCTGAAGCCCGGGGTGCCGCGGGCGACGGCCTTCAGGTCGACATCGAGGTCGAGGTCCTTGTTCTCCGAGTGGACCTTGAGGATCTCGAGCCGCTCGTGCTGCTGCGGCAGCGGAACCGCGATCTGGCGGTCGAACCGCCCCGGTCGCAGGAGCGCGCGGTCGAGCATCTCCGGGCGGTTCGTCGCCGCCATGATGACGATGCCCTCGGTCGGCTCGAAGCCGTCGAGCTCCTTGAGGAGCTGGTTCAGGGTCTGCTCCTGCTCGTTGTTCGACCCGATGGTCGTGGAGCTGCCCCGCTTCCGGCCGACCGAGTCGAGCTCGTCGATGAAGATGATCGACGGTGACCGCTTCCGCGCCTTCTCGAAGAGGTCGCGGACCCTCGAGGCGCCGACCCCCACGAGCATCTCGACGAACTCCGAGCCGGACGCATGCAGGAACGCCACGTCCGCCTCGCCCGCGACCGCCCGGGCGAGCAGCGTCTTGCCCGTCCCCGGCGGCCCGACGAGCAGGACGCCGCCGGGACCACGGGCACCCGCGGCGTGGTAGCGCGACGGGTCACGGAGGTAGTCGATGATCTCGTTCACCTCGCGCTTCGCGCCCTCGTAGCCGGCGACGTCGTCGAAGCCGGTGTCGGGGCGCTCGGTGTCGATCATCCCGGCCTGGGACCGGCCGATGTTCTGGATCTGGCTCATCTGGCCGCCGGCGCGCCGGAAGAACCAGATGAACAGCGCGATGATCAGGACGAACGGCAGCAGCCCGATGAGGACGCCGGTGAAGTCGCCGCCGCCGCTCTCGGCCTTGATCTCGACATCGTTTTCCCGCAGCTCGCGGGTGAGCTCCTCCTGGCGGAGCACGACCGGGATCGTCGTATCGAAGCGGGTGCCGTCGCGGAGCTCGCCCTGGACCTCCCCTTCGGGGTGCAGCGTCACGGTGCGGACCTGGCCGGCTTCGACCTTCGTGACGAAGTCGTCGTAGGTGAGTGTCTCGCCCGCGGGCGGCTGCGAGATCATCGCGAACACGAGCCCGAGCCCGAGGACGAGCGCTGCGATGACGATCCACCGCTGCCAGCGCGGCCCGCCGCCGAAACCAGCGCCGCCGGGGAGATCCGGCCGGGGCTCCCGGCGCGTCGAGTCGTCCTCGCCGGGAAGGTGCCCTTGGGAGTACCTGGAGGGGCTCAGAGGCGGCTCCTTCATCGCCGTCGCCGCGTGATTCGAGGCTACAGAAGGCCCTCGCGGCGTCATGGCGGCGCCCCGGCCGGACGGGGCGGACGGGCCACGCCGGACGGGCCCGCCCCGGTCGAAGGGCGGGAGACCGGAATGCGCGGAGCGCCCCGGCCGGACGGGGCGGGTCAGCCCCCTCGCGGCGGGCCCTCAGCGGGTCGCGGTGCTTCCCCGATCGGTGAACGCCCCCGGCTCGGTCGGAACGAAGTGCCACGTGTAGCCGTCCCGGCGGAGGGTGACCACGATCACACCTTGCGCGTTCGCGCTCCGGATCTGGGTGCCCTCCATCGGTTCGCGTGGGAAGCTCCGCAGCCACGTCCCGCCGGTGCCGACGATGATCTGGCGGATGCCGGCCGGGTCCGGCTGCCCGTCCTTGCCGAGGCGGGCGAAGCGCTCGTAGCTGTGCTCGTGACCGGTGAGGACGAGCTCCGCGCCGGCCTCGTAGAGCGCGTCCCACAGCGGACCCACGGCCGTGTCGCTGCCGTGCGCGCCGGTGCTGAAGCGCGGGGCGTGCCAGTAGGCGAGGACGTGGCGGTCGCTGTTCGCGGCGAGGTCGCTGCGAAGCCAGCGCTCCTGCGGGGACCCGGCCTGGCAGTCGACCAGGCCACAGTTGGAGTTCAGCACGACCACGTGCCAGTGGTCGCCGAGGTCGTAGCTGTACCAGCCCTCGCCCCGCGTCCCGGCCGCCGCCCCGAAGTAGTCGTAGTAGGGACCGCCGCGGTCGGTGAGGACCTCGTGGTTGCCGATGCTCGGCCGGGTCCGGTCCTTGTGCCGCCCCCACGACGGGTCGTAGCAGTTGGCGAACTCCCGCGCGGTCCCGCGGTCGTAGGCGTTGTCCCCGAACGTGGCGACGGTCCCCGGGACGTGATCGAGCAGCGCCGCGGTCTGCTCGTCGACGCCGCGCCCGCACACGCCGATGTCGCCGGCGCCGGCGAGGATCGCGTCCGGCGGCGACACCCGGTCGGCGCGGACGAGGATCTCGAGCCCCCGGGCCAGGAACGTGGCCATCTGCGCCCGCGAGACCGGATCGTTCGGGCCGTAGGTGCCGTCCTCCCGACCCGCGACGAGCCCTGCCTCCGCCGCCGCGTTGATGTCGCCCTCGTGGGTGGTGCCGTCGTCGTCGCGGAAGTGGTCGGCCGACGACGTGAGCTCCTCGCCGGTGCGGTGCCGGTGGGTCCGGACGAGGAACGAGGCGAGCTGGCCACGGGTGACCGCGGCGTCCGGCCGGTAGCGGCCCGGCGACGTCCCGCTGACGACCTCGACGGCGGCGAGGGCGTTCACCGCGGTCTCGTGGATCGAGCGGTCGTCGTCCGTGAAGGCGTCCGGCGGCCGGCCTGGGAGGCGGCCGGCGGACTGCCAGACGAGGTCCGCGAGGAAGGACGCCATCTGCCCCCGGGAGACGATCCCGGACGGCGAGTAGCGGTCGGCGGCGACGCCGCGGGCCACCCGCCACCAGACCACGCAGCCGATGGCGGTCTCGTGCGCCGCCCCGTCCGCGACGTCGGAGAAGCCGTGGCCCGGCACGTCCCCCGCGGGGCAGGCCCCGTCGGTCGAGACGGGCTCGGGGCGTGCCGCGGTCTCGGTCCCGGTGTCCGAGCCCGTCGGGAAGGCGGGATCGGAGGCCTGATCCTCGATCGGCGCCTCGAGGGGTCCCGACTCCTCCGCCGGAGCGCACGCGACCAGCACCAGAACGCCGATCGCGGCTATCCCGACCGCCGACCGCATGGTCACCCCCCCAGGTGGGCCAGTACGGGGAGGGTAGGCTCCGCCGGCCGCGCCGGCAGGAGCGGGATGGCCACCCTCGAGTACCCAGAGGCCCACCGCGAGGACGTCGTCGACGTCCTCCACGGAACTCCGGTGCCCGACCCCTACCGCTGGCTCGAGGACGCCGACGCGCCCGCCACACGGGCATGGATCGACCGGCAGAACCAGGTGACGTTCGACTGGCTCGAGCAGATCCCGTTCCGGGGCGCCGTCCGCGAGCGCGTCGCCGAAATCTGGGACCACCCGCGGCGCGGGGCGCCGTGGCGGCGGGCCGGACGCTGGTTCCAGCTGCGCAACACCGGCCTCCAGAACCAGGACGTCCTCTGGACCATGGACGCCCCGGACGCCGGAGGGAGGATCCTCCTCGACCCGAACGAGCTGTCGCCCGACGGCACCGTCGCGCTGACCTGGCCGGTGGTGTCCGACGACGGGGCGCTCCTCGCCTACGCCACGAGCGCGAGCGGCTCGGACTGGCTGACCTGGCGCGTCCGCGACGTCGCGACCGGCCAGGACACCGGCGACGTCGTCGAGTGGAGCAAGTTCGGCGTGGCGGAGTGGCTCCCCGACGCGTCGGGCTTCCTCTACTGCGCCTACGACGCGCCGGAGGAGGGGGCGGCCTTCGGGGCGCAGAACAAGAACCAGCGCCTCATGCTGCACCGACTCGGGACCGCCGAGGGCGACGACGAGCTCGTCCACCACCGCCCCGACCAGCCGGAGTGGGGCTTCGAGCCCCACGTCACCCACGACGGGCGCTACGTCGTCCTCACGGTCTGGGAGGGCACCCAGCCCTACAACCGTGTCCACTGGTACGCGCTCGACGACCCCGACCGGGCCATCGTGCCGCTCTTCGACGCCGGCGACGCCCGCTACGAGCTCGCCGGGACCGACGGGGACGTGTGGTACTTCCTCACCGACCGCGACGCCCCGCGCGCCCGCGTCGTCGCCGTCGACATCCGAGAGCCCGAGGTGCTGCGCGAGGTCGTCGCCGAGGGGGACCACACGCTCGAGCGCGCGCGGCTCGTCGGCGGCCATCTCGTGCTCGCCCACCTCCACCACGCCCGCCACCGCATCACGGTCACCGATCTCGACGGGTCGCCCGCAGGAGAGGTCGACCTGCCCGGTCTCGGTACGGTCGAGTCGCTGACCGGCCGCGAGGCTGACGATGAGGCGTTCCTCACCTTCCAGACGTTCACCCACCCGAACGGCGTCCTCCGCCACGATGTCGGCGCAGGCGTGACCTCCTCCGTGTCGCCGCCCGGTCTCGACGTCGACCCCGACCGGTTCACGACCGAGCAGGTGTTCGTGACGAGCGCCGACGGCACCCGTGTCCCGCTGTTCGTCGTCCGCCGGACCGACCTCGAGCCGACCGGCGACGTCCCGACGCTGCTGTGGGGCTACGGGGGCTTCAACATCCCGGTGACCCCGGTCTTCAAGGTCGCCTGGCTCGTGTGGCTCGAGATGGGCGGGGTCCTCGCGGTCGCGAACCTGCGCGGCGGCGGCGAGTACGGCCGCGAGTGGCACGACGCGGGACGGCTCGCGAACAAGCAGAAGGTGTTCGACGACTTCGTCGCCTGCGCCGAGTGGCTGTCCGGCCGGGGCGGCGGCTGGCAGGCAGGCGACGGTGCTCCCTGGACCCGCCCCGACCGCCTGTCGATCGAGGGTCGGTCGAACGGCGGCCTCCTCGTCGGGGCCTGCATGACGCAACGGCCCGATCTCTTCGGCGGCTGCGTGCCCGAGGTCGGCGTCCTCGACATGCTGCGCTTCCACCGCTTCACGATCGGCTGGGGCTGGGTGTCCGACTTCGGCAGCGCCGACGATCCCGAGGACTTCAAGCGGCTCCTCGCCTACTCCCCGTACCACAACCTGCGACCGGGGACCTGCTACCCGCCGACGCTGGTCACGACCGGGGACCACGACGACCGGGTCGTGCCCGGGCACTCGTTCAAGTTCGCCGCGGCCCTCCAGGCCGCCCAGGGCTGCGACAACTCGGTGCTGATCCGGATCGACACGAGCGCGGGGCACGGGGTCGGCAAGCCGACCTCGAAGCTCGTCGACGAGCGCGCCGACGTCCTCGCCTTCCACGCCGCCGCCCTCGACCTCACCCCGGACTGGTGAGCCCGGCTGCCGACGCCCTGACCAGCCTCGCGTTCGTGGCGGCTGGACTCGCGATCGTGGTCGGGAGGCGGGCCGAGCGCACCAGCCGGCTCGCGTTCGGGGCGGCTGGACTCGCGATCGTGGTCGGGAGGCGGGCCGAGCGCACCAGCCGGCTCGTGTTCGGGGCGCTGGTTGCGGCGGTCGGCGTCGGGTCGGTGGTCCAGCACGGACCGAACCCGCCCTGGGCGGACGCCGCCCACGACCTGCCCCTCCTCGCGGTGATCGCCTTCGTCGCGGTCGACGCGGCCGCCGATCTCGTGGGGCGGCGGTTGCCGCACGCGTGGTGGATGGTGCCCGCGCTCGCGCTCACGCCGGTGATCGTCGCCGCGCCCCGTCCCGCCGACGCGGCACAGGCGGCGATGGCCGCCGTCGCCATCGTGCTGTCCCTCCGGCGGGCCTGGATCCGTCCGGAGTTCCGCGTCACCATCCTCGGCGCGCTCGTGCTGCTCGGCGTCGGCGCGCTGATCGGGACGGTCTGGGGCGGTGGCTGGCCGCCCTACCGGCCGCAAGGCGCCGTTCCGGGCCACTCCGTGTGGCACGTCCTCGCCGCCACCGCCCTGTGGCGCCTCACCCCGGTGATCGGACGGGTCCACGCCCCGCATCCCGTCGCGCCAGTTGTGCCACGAGGCGACGACGCAACGTCCTAGCGCATCTGCGACTGTCTGCCCGTCATGTCCCGTTTCTGAACCTGGAAGTCCGACCCCGTGGCCTCCGCCCACTAGGGTCGACCCGTGCGACAAACGATCCGCTTCTGCACGTCGCCCGACGGGGTCCGCCTCGCCTACGGGATGCACGGGAGCGGCCCGCCGCTGGTCCGTGTGGCGACGTGGATGACGCACCTGCAGCACGACTGGGACAGTCCGCTGTGGCGCCACTGGTTGGACGGTCTCGCCAACGGTCGCACCCTCGTGCGCTACGACGAGCGGGGCTCCGGACTGTCCGACCGTGACGTGTCGCGGTTCTCCGTCGACGCCTGGGTCGACGACCTCGCGGCGGTCGTCGATGCGGCGGGGCTCGAACGGTTCTCCCTCCTCGGGCTGTCGAACGGCGGCGCCGTCGCGATCGCCTACGCCGTGCGCCACCCGGAACGCGTGAGTCACCTCGTGCTGTGCGGGTCGTTCGCGCAGGGACGCTTGCGTCGGGACCCGTCGCCACGGGCGCGCGCCGAAGCGGAAGGTCTCCTGTCGCTGATCCGTATGGGGTGGGGACAGGACAACCCGGCGTTCCGGCGCGTGTTCACCACGTTGCTCGTGCCGGATGCGGCCCACGACCAGATGGAGTGGTTCGACGAGCTCCAGCGCATCTCCGCCACGCCGGAGACGGCCACGCGGATGCGGGCCGCGCGGGACGAGATCGACGTCGCGGAGCTGCTCGACCAGGTGGCCACCCCGACCCTCGTGCTGCACGCGCAGGGCGACGCCGCGGCGCCGTTCGAGCAGGGGAGGGCCGTCGCGTCGGCCATCCCCGAGTCACACTTCGTACCGCTCGATGGCCGCAACCACATCCTGCTCGAGGACGAGCCCGCGTGGGAGGTCTTCCTCCGTGAGCTCGACGCGTTCCTTCCCTCCCTGCCGAGCGACGAGGACGTCGGCGACGATCTGCTGACGCCACGGGAGGTCGAGGTGCTCCGGTGCGTGGCCGCCGGCATGAGCAACGGCGCAATCGCCGAGAAGCTCTTCGTGAGCACGCGGACGGTCGAACGCCACATGGGCAACATGTACGGCAAGCTCGGGCTCGAAGGGAAGTCGGGCCGGGCGGCGATCGCGGCCCGCGCCGCCTCGCTCATCCACGACCGCCCCGACGCGTAGCCCGCAGGGGCTTACCGATCCGCATCGTGGTCGCGTCTGGCGGGGAGCCGCCACGCCACCCTGCCCGCGGGCCGAGAGCTGGGTGGTACCACCGATGCGGGCGTTCCGGGGCCGGTCGTAGCGTCGGGTCCTCCGAGCAGAAGGGTGGACATGACGACCAGCTGGAGCCTCTCCGGGACCTACTTCGAGTCCTGTAACTGCGAGACCGCGTGCCCATGCGTGTTCCTCAGCGAACCGACCGAGGACGAGTGCACCGTGCTCGTCGGCTGGCACATCGACGAGGGCAGCATCGACGAGGTGGCGCTCGACGGCCTCAACGTCGCCTTGGCCGTCAAGTCGCCGGGACACATGGCGAAGGTTCCCTGGACGGTCGCGCTGTACCTCGACGAGCGTGCGGACGGCAAGCAGTCCGATGCCCTGACGCGGATCTTCACCGGCCAGGCAGGCGGGCACCCCGAACGGCTCGCCGGCCACATCGGCGATGTGCTCGGGGTCTCGAGCGTCGCCATGGAGTTCACCACCGACGGTCGCCGACGCAC
>JBOHEE010000259.1:0-2611 GCA_050700895.1 Nitriliruptorales bacterium
GTGGTCGGCAGCGCGATCCCAGCCGCCGGCGCCCGTCGTGACCGCCCCCGGCCCGGCGGATCCGACGGGTCGAGGCCGGCCGGGGTCGTGCGCCCGAGCCCCTCGACCACGAACGGGTCGCGGCCGAAGTGGTGCGTGGCGATGTACTCGGCTGTCCGGGTGGCGAACATCTGGTTCGAGAGGGTCGGGTTCGGCCCGCCCAGGCCGTCCGGCAGCGACGACGCGTCGGTGATGAACAGCCGGCGCACCTCCCACGCCTCCTGGTTGCCGTCGACGACGCTCGTCCTCGGGTCGCGACCCATGCGCATCGACGACTGCATGTGGAGGTAGAGCGGCGGCCAGTCCGAGCGGTGGACGCGGCGCGCGCCGGCGGCGCGGAGGATCTCCCCCGCCCGGCGGGCGAGCTCGTCGCGACGGCGGTCGCTCTGGGGGGTCGGGGTGTACCGGACCTGCGGGACCGCACCGTGCTCGTCGTCGGGCCAGTCCTCGGCGAGGGTGACCCGGTTGCCCGGGTGGATCTCGTCGTCGGTGAGGACGAGCACCGCGACGGAGCGCTCGTAGTCCGCCATCGCGGCATGCATCGCGTCGCCGACGAGGTGGCCGCGGGTGTCCCACGGCTCGCCCGCGGAGTTGTCGTCGGCCCCCCATGCCCGGCTGAACGTGTAGTTCGCGAACCCTGACTTGCCGGACCCGTTGCCAGCCGTCTCGAGGCACCCGAGCCCCGGGAACTCGATGCGCGACTGGGAGTTCTGGCCGACCTCGGGATGGACGGGATGGTCGAAGGTGCCGATCACGTAGTCGAACCAGTGGAGGGTCAGGTAGCGGCCGACCGCATCGTTGCTGTTGGGCAGGTCCGAGTTCAGCCACAGCCGCGGCGACTCGACGCAGCCCGCTGCGAGCACGACCGCCTCCCCGGACGCCGAGCGGGTCTCGCCGTCGAGCACGCTGCGCCACTCGACCCCGTCGGCGACGACCTCGCCGCCCTCCTCCCGCGTGAGGACGCGGGTGACGAACGCGTCGGTGACGAGCTCGTAGTCGTCGTGCTGGAGTGCGAGCGGGATGTAGCTCACGTTCGTGGAGCGCTTCGCCTTCAGCTCGACCGGGGTGTCGTGCGGATGCATGCAGCCCTCGAAGCAGTGGCCGCACTGGTTGCAGCCGGTCCCGGGTCCGCGGAAGCCGGGCGGCAGGATCGCGTTGTACTGCGGCCGCCAGCCGGCGCTCGTGACGTCGCGGCCGGGCAGCTCCGGGTAGTCGAGCTTCGAGGCGCCGTAGCAGACCCAGGCGTCCTTCGTGGGAAGGCGGGGGTCGCGGATGACCGGCAGCAGCGCCTCCACGCGCTCGTAGTACGGGAGGAGGTCCTCGTAGGCCATCGGCCAGTCACCGCGCTCGACCGCGAGCGGGTACGCGCGGGGCGAGTTCGCGTAGTAGTGGAGCGTCGTGCCCCCGACACCCGCGACCTGGGTGATCAGCCCGGGCCCGACCATGCGCCGCACCCACGGCGACCGAGAGCGGTCGGACGGTCCCCAGCGGAAGTAGCCGCTCACGACGTTCGCGGCGTCGCTCTCGGAATGGGTCCAGTCTCGTTCCGGGTCCTCGTGGTGAGGCCCCGCCTCGAGCTGGAGGATGCGCAGGCCCTGTTCGGCGAGCTCCTTCGCGACGACGGGCCCGCCGCCGCCGGCGCCGATGATGATGACGTCGTAGTCGGCCATGGCTGCTCCTAGCGCTCGAAGTCGCGGCGGGGCGAGAAGCCCGGCGGCGATCCGTCCCGGTAGCTGTCGGAGCGGTCGTGGGACGGGCCGAGGTAGCCGGCGACGTCCCACTGCGGCGGTCGCGGGCCGCCCGGCTGCGCCGGCTCGCCGAGAACGACGTCGCTCCAGTAGGCGAACGCCGCGAAGGGCAGCACCTGGTTCGCGACCTGCTGGATCGACGGATCGGGGTCCTTCACCATCGCCTCAAGGGCGGCGTGACGCCCCTCCGTCGACGCCGAGGAGAAGGTGACGCCCCTGCCGGTCCGAACGGTGTAGGCGTCGAGGATGGCCGCGACCGCAGCGGACGGCGCCCCGCGCGGCAGCGGCGGCAGCGCCTTGTCGAACTCGGCCACGATCCACGCGGCGATGTCGTCGACGCCCTCGTCGTCGTCCGCCACTCCGTTCACCGCCGCGACGAGCGCGACGAAGTCGGCACTCACGGTGGGCGGCGTCTGCGCCTGGGCGGCACGGACCCAGCGGTCCTCGTAGAGCACGGACGGGACCTGGAGCAGGACGCCCGCGGCCGCGGCCCGCCCCGCGAACCCGAGCAGCTGCCGACGGCTGATCGTCGCCACCTGAACCTCCGGACCGGAACCATCCAGAGTTTCGACGGCCGACGCTCCAACCCCTCCCCACCCACGTTGCGTGAGCATGGGGTTCCACCCCCCGGAACCACCTGCTCACACGACGGGGTGGAGCGCGTTGAACCGACTGGTCAGATGGGGAGGACGGCCTGCTCGTGCTCGAGCAGGCGGAGCTTCGTCTCGAGACCCGCGGCGAAGCCGGTGAGGCTGCCGTCGGCGCCGATGACGCGGTGGCACGGCAGGACGATCGACAGCGGGTTGCGACCCACTGCGGCACCG
>JBOHEE010000260.1:0-2888 GCA_050700895.1 Nitriliruptorales bacterium
CCGCAGCCCGGTGGGGCGCCGGCACGCTCGACGCCGGAGTCCTCGCCGCCTCCGCACCGAGCGGCCCGCTCGCGTGGCCGCTGGTGTGGCTGCTCGGGCTTCTCCCGGGGCTCGGGGCGAGGGGAGCGGCCGTACTGATCGGGCTGGCCGCTGCCGCCCTCACCGTCTTCCTCGCGGAGCGTCTCGGGCGTCGTTGGGGGTACCTGGGAACGGCCCGTTGCACCGCGGCGGCGGTCGCCTGGGCGCCGCCGCTGCTGCTCGCCCACGGAGCCGCGACCGCGGCTCTGATGGCGACCGCGGCGCTCGTCGCATCGTGGTGGGCGCTGCTCGAGGTGTGGGGAGGTCGTCACCGCACGGGCCGGCTCGCGCTCGCGTCCGGAGGGCTCTTCGGCCTCGCGGTGGGCGTCGCCGTGTGGCCGGCTCTGCTCGCCCCCCTGTTCCTGCGCCGGCTGACCCCGCGGGTGCTCGTGTGGTTCCTGGTCGGAACCGGCGCCGCGGTCGGAGCTGCCGCCCTCGCCCTCGTCCCGACGCTGGTGGGCGTGGGCGAGGTCTGGGAGGTCGCCGTCCTCGGGCTCGCCCGCGACGGCGCGCTGCCGGCTGGGGTGGCCCTCGGCACCGCAGTGGTCGCGCTCGCGGTGGTGGCGGTCCCCGGCCCGCTGTCACCCACCCGCCTCTCCGCCGTCACCGCAACCGTCCTGCTGGCGGCCGCCCCCTGGTGGCCGGTCGGGGGCGAGGTCGTCGGGCCGGTGGCGGCGATCCCCTTCGTCCTGCTCGCGGCCGTCGCCCCGGACCGTCCGGGAGAGCGCTGGCCGCCGGACTCTGCCGTCCCGCTCGACGCGTACGTGGTGACAAGTTGACGCGTGCGGGAGGGATCCGACGATGAGGGTGGGAGACCGGAGGCGCGGAGCGCCGGAGGCGGGAGGGATCCCACCATGACGCGACTCGATCCGCCGCGGAGCCGCCCCCGGATCGCCGTCGAGCTGACCGCCGACTCCCTGTCGGTCGCCGCCGCCTGCGAGGGCGTGCAGCATCCCGAGTGCGGTGGCACGGGGCTGTTCGTCGGCACGGTCCGCAACCATCACGAGGGTGCCCAGGTCACCGGGCTCGCCTACGAGGCGTGGGAGGAGCGGGCCCGCGACCTCCTCATGGAGGTCGCCCGCGAGGTGACGGACGAGTTCAGCGGCGTCCGCGCCGTCCACGTCGCCCATCGCCTCGGCGATCTCGCCGTGGGTGAGGCGAGCGTCGTGGTCGCCGCGTCCGCCCCCCACCGCGACGAGGCGATCGCCGCGGCCCACGCTCTCATCGACCGCGTCAAGGAACGCGTACCCATCTGGAAGCGCGAGTACCTGGCCGACGGCAGCTCGCGCTGGACCGGGCTGGACACGCCGCACGACGGTTGAGTCGGGGGACTGCGTCTCGCGCCGCCCCGAGAGGCTTGGACGGCGTCGCTCGACTGCTTGAGTCCCCCGAGCCCCTTGGGAAGGCGGGCGGTCTCACCCCTCGCACACCCCTGTGCACGCACCGCGAAGCGCCGTGGACGGCGCTTGTCGAACTGGTCCGCCCGCTCTACGTTCCGCGCCCGTCCGTCCGACCGACAGATGCCACAGGAGCTAGTCGTGGTCTACCTGCTCGTCTTCATCGCGACCGTCGTGGTGGGCACCTTCGCCTGGACCTGGTGGCGGGATCGCGACGGCCGCGACCCGGTGTCGTCGATCGCCTCGTTCCACCGCGCGCTCGACGCGATGCGGCCGGGCTCGTCGGGGAGCGTCCGGGTCGAGGAAGAGGTGGAGGAGCGGTCGCGAACCTGAGTCCCCGCGGTCGCGGGCCACGCCGGAGCCGGCCGCCCCCGGCAGTACCATCGGGTCGGTCCGTCATCAGGCGACACGTGAAGCTCCGCACCGGCCTCCTTGCTGCCGTCGTCGGTGTCGTCGCCCTGGCCGCGCAGGCGGCGCCCGACGACCCCCACTACCCGATGCAGTGGGGACTCGAACGCGTCCGGGCCTCGGAGGCGTGGTCGGTCAGCAAGGGCGAGGGGATCGTCGTCGCGATCGTCGACAGCGGGATCGACCTCAGCCACCCGGACCTGTCCGGGGCGATCGCCCGGGACGCCCAGGGCAAGGTCCTCGGTCGCGACTTCGTCGACGACGACGACGACCCCACCGACGAGCACGGGCACGGGACGATGGTCGCCGGCATCGCGGGAGCGCGGACCGCGAACGGCATCGGGGTCGCGTCGGTGGCGCCGCTCATCCGGCTCATGCCGGTCCGCGTCCTCGACGGCGAGGCGGCGGGGACGAGCGGGGACGTCGACGCCGGGATCCGGTGGGCCGTCGACAACGGCGCCCACGTCGTCAACCTCTCGCTCGAGATCGCCCGGGAGGACGCCGCGGGGGCAGGAGTCGCGATCGTCGGGTCGCAGGCCCCCGACGAAGCCGTCCGTCACGCCTGGCGGCGTGGCGTCGTGGTCGTCGCCGCCGCCGGCAACGACAGCTCCGCGTTCACCGACTTCGACGACTCGACCCCGGTCCTGCTCGTCGGTGCGTCGAACCGCGAGGACGGCCGCGCCTCCTTCTCCGACACGGGCCGCGCCGACGCGGTCGTCGCCCCCGGCGTCGAGATCGTGAGCACCTGGTGCGACCCCTGCGGCGGCCGGGCGGAGCACACCTACGGCCAGTCGGAGGGGACGTCCTACGCGGCGCCGCATGTCGCCGGTGCGGTCGCGCTGCTGCTCGCCTCCGGCCTCGGTCCGGATGAGGCCGTCGAGCGCCTCCGCGAGAGCGCGGTCGACATCGGTCCGGCGGGCCCGGACGGTGACACCGGACGCGGACGCATCGACGTCGCCGCCGCCCTCGGGATCGCCTCCGAGTCGCCGTCGCGCACTCCGTCGC
>JBOHEE010000261.1:0-1500 GCA_050700895.1 Nitriliruptorales bacterium
GCGTATGCGGCCCCGAGCCGCTGGGCGAGCGCGAGCTTGTCGGGGCGGGTGTCGACGGCGACGATCGGGTCGGCCCCCGCGAGCCGCGCCGCCTGAACGGCGTTGAGCCCCACGCCGCCGCAGCCCCAGACTGCGACGCTCGCGCCCTCCTCCACCCCCGCCGTCCGAACGACGCCGCCGTAGCCCGTCAGGACGGCGCAGCCGACGAGCGCAGCTATGTCGAGCGGCACGTCCCTGCGGATCGGGACAGCCACCGACTCGGGAACCACGGCGTACTCCGCGAAGGCGGAGACGGAGTTGAAGTGGTGCAGCTGCACACCGTTCGCCGAGAGGCGCGACGTCGCGTCGGCGAGTGTGCCCGTGGAGCCCATGACGGCGGCGAGCTCGCAGAAGTTCCTCCGCCCGCGGCGGCAGGTCGCGCACTCCCCGCACGAGGGGACGAGCGCCAGGACGACGTGGTCGCCCGGCTCGAGGCGGGCGACTCCCGGGCCGGCCTCGACGACGACGCCGGAGGCCTCGTGGCCCAGCACGAGCGGCAGCGGCTCGGGGAGGTCGCCGTCCACGACGTGCACGTCGCTCGCACAGACGCCGCACGCGGCGATCTTCACGAGCACTTCTCCCGCCCTCGGGGGCGCCAGCTCGACCTCGAGTACCTCGACCGGGCGCCCCGGCTCCCAGAGGACAGCGGCCTGCATGCGCATGCGGGCGAGCGTAACCGGGCCCCAGCGGCCGTGTCGGGTGCCTGGCACCGGGCACGCCCCCGAAACGACTCCTGAGAAGCGCAGGGACCGCTGGTGTGCCGCGGTCGCAAGCCGGGTCGAACGCATGCCTCCGCCAGAAGGACACGACGGCGCCGGACACGTCACGGGTCTGGCACCGGGCATGTCTTCTCCGGACCGTCGGGGTCGGACTCGTCGGGGTCTGACCCCGGCATGGGCTTTCCGGACACGGCCGGCAAGGTGATCGCGGGGTCGCGCGGCCGTAGAATCGCGCGCATGCGCGCCGCCGTCCTCCGCGAGACCGGCAGCCCTCTCACCGTGGAGGACGTCGAGCTCGCCGAGCCCGGTGCCGGCGAGGTGACGGTGCGCATCGCCGCGAGCGGCGTCTGCCACAGCGACTGGAACGTCATCAGCGGCGCGACCCCCAACCCGCTCCCGGTCGTCCTCGGACACGAGGGCGCGGGTGTCGTCGAGGCGCTCGGCCCGGACGTGACCGACGTCGCGGAAGGGGATCACGTCATCCTCTCCTGGCTCCCCTCCTGCGGGAGGTGCTTCTACTGCGTCGAGGGCCGCGGCGTCCTCTGCGACGTCGCGATGGCGGACATGTTCGCGGGCACGCTCCCGGGAGGCAGGCTCGCGCTCTCCCAGAACGGAACCGCGCTCTACCACTACTCGTACCTCTCGACCTTCGCGGAGCGCTGTGTCGTACCCGCGAGCTGCTGTGTCCCGATCCGCAAGGACGCCTCGCTCGAGGTCGCCGCCCTCGTCGGCTGCGCCGTCA
>JBOHEE010000262.1:0-1636 GCA_050700895.1 Nitriliruptorales bacterium
CGGTCGCCTATCTTCCCGCCCGTCGCCCCGGAAGGCAGACCACCTCGGTGGGAAGTCGACCGGGGCGGCGCCTTTGCAGCGGTGCCGCCCCTCGTCCGAGATCGACGTCTGCGGTTGCGGTGACGCAACGACAGACGTAGGGGTCGGCCGGCGCCCGGCCCCACGCTCTGCGGTCCGCGGTTGCGGCGGCGCAACGACAGACGTAGGGGTCGGCCGGCGCCCGGCCCCACGCTCTACGGTCCGCAGGCAACCCTCTCTCGGAGGCCCGGTGACACTCGATCTCACGTCAGAGGAGCGTTCGCTCCTCCACGGTGAGCGGGGCGGGGCGGCGGCGCTGGCGATGCGGCTCGTCGTCGCGCTCGCCCGGATGAGCGGCGCGGAGCGCCTCCTCCCGATCGAGTCCGCCCACGTCGACAGCTGCCTCTTCCACGGCCAGGCCGGGCTCGACTTCGCCGAGCGGCTCGTCGCCGGCGGGGCCGAGGTCGTGGTCCCGACCACGCTCAACGTGAGCTCGCTCGACCTCCTCCACCCGGAGAGGTTCCGCGGCGACGCGGAGACCCGGAGCAAGGCCCGCGCGCTGATGGACGCCTATCTCGCGATGGGCTGCCGGCCGACCTGGACCTGCGCCCCCTATCAGCTCCTCCACCGCCCCGCGTTCGGCAGCCACATCGCCTGGGCGGAGTCGAACGCGATCGTGTTCGCGAACTCGGTGCTCGGGGCGCGGACCGACCGCTACGGCGACTTCATCGACATCTGCGCCGCGCTGACCGGCCGTGTGCCCGACGCAGGCCTCCACCGGACCGAGGCGCGCCGCGGCCAGGTCGTGTTCGACCTCGGCCCGGTGCCCGGCCAGCTCCTCGCCGACCCGGTGCTCTTCCCGACCCTCGGCCACCTCGTGGGCGAGCGGGCCGAGACCCGCGTCCCGGTGCTCGTCGGGCTGCCCGACGCGACCAGCGAGGACGACCTGAAGGCGCTCGGTGCCGGGGCGGCGTCGTCCGGCGGCGTCGCGCTGTTCCACGCGGTGGGGATCACCCCGGAGGCTCCGTCCCTCGAGGCGGCGCTCGCCGACGGACCGGCGGAGGAGGTGGTGCTCGTCACCGGCGAGATGCTGCGGGACGCCTACGACGACCTCACGACGGCGGCGGGCGGCGAGCTCGCGGCGGTGAGCATCGGCACGCCGCACCTCTCCCTCGCCGAGTTCGAGCGCCTCGCGGTGCTCGCCGACGGCGCGGTGTTCGCCGTTCCCTTCTACGTGAACACCGCGCGGGACGTCCTCGCCGAGGTCGACCGCCGCGGATGGCTCGGCCCGCTCGACGCGGCCGGTGTCGTGCCGGTCGTCGACACCTGCACGTACATCACCCCGATCCTCGACGTCGGCGACGGGGTCGTGATGACCGACTCGGCGAAGTGGGCCTACTACGCCCCGGGCAACCTCGGTGTCGACGTCGTGTTCGCCCGGATCGAGGACTGCGTGCGATCAGCGGTGGCCGGCCGGATCGTGCGCGACGAGACCGTCTGGGAGGCCACGTGAACGCTCGCACGAGGCACGGCACGTGAGACATCAGCACCGGCGCGGGACACGGCACGTGAGCGTGGGCGCGGGACACGGCACGTGAGCGTGGGCGCGGGGCACGGC
>JBOHEE010000263.1:0-1962 GCA_050700895.1 Nitriliruptorales bacterium
GCTCCAGGGTGGTGGTGACGCCGAAGGTGTCGTCGTCGTGGAGTGCCCACGCCGCGTTCGCCGACATGATCGCGACCCCGATCCGGTGGCCCGCCGGGACGATGTGGTCCGTGTCCCAGATCGGCACGGGAGCCTCGTAGGGCTCGCCGGGAGTCAGCGGCTCGGAGACATCGAGACCGGCGCGGTTCCGCGTGTTGAGGAAGCCGCGCTCGACGACGGTGATGCCGCCGTCGGGGTTCTCGTGGAAGAGCACCGGCACGAGATGCGTCGACGCGTCGTCGCTCGTGGCGCGGAGGTGGAGGACCGGGCCGCCCGAGATGCGGACGTCGCGGTCGAGGGGAGCGCCCGTGAAGAGCAGGCACGCGTCACCGCAGCCGAGGTCGAACACCTGCTCCTCCGTCAGCTGCGGCTGGCTGTCGGTCCAGGCCGGCTCGTCGGCGTTGCGCAGCAGCAGCTCCCCGCGTGCGGCCTCCTCGCCCCCGGCCGCAAGATCGAGGCGCACGTCGACCGTGCCCGGCGGCGGCCAGGAGCGCTCCTGGCGGCGCTCGCCGTTGAACGGCTCGGTGTCGACCGGCGGCAGCTCCATGATCCCGGTGTCGAAGCCGAGCAGCCAGTGGTCGAACCAGGCGTGGCGGAGGTCCTCGGCGTCCTCGAACTGCGAGCTCGCGTGCCCCCACTGGCCGATCGCCATGCGCTTCGGATGGTCCCGCGGGAGCGCGGCGAAGAAGCGGGTCGTGTCCCAGTGCTTCACGTTGTCGTCCTGCCAGCCGCCCTCGAGGAAGACCGCCGCCCGGACCCGGTGCGCGAGGCGGCGGTAGTCCCGCTCCAGCCAGAAGTCGTCGTACACGGGATCGGGGTCGTAGGCGCGCTCCGTGTGGAGGAGGCGGTCGCACGGCTCGATACGCGTCGCGAGGACCTCGCCCGAGGCCGGGTCGAGGTCGGACGGCGGGATGAGCGCGAAGCCGAAGTCGAACGCGAACGGGGTGTCGAATCCCTCCTCGGTCGGGTCCTCGGAGTTGAGGAGGTAGCGGATGCCGCCGCCGAACGCGTAGTCGTACCAGCGGTCGATCGCGACCTGCGGCAGGATCGCGACGAGGTGCTCGGGCGCCTCGACCGCGGTCGCGAGCTGGGTCGTGCCGTCGTAGGACCCGCCGATCATGCCGACACGCCCGTTCGACCAGTCCCGGGTGCCGAGGAAGTCGACGACCGCGGCCCCGGTCTCGCGCTCGCGCACGCCGCCGTAGTCGAAGCAACCGGTGGACTCCCGCGTGCCGACGACGTCGAACCGCGCGTACGCGTAGCCCCGCGGGACGAAGAACTCGCCGAACCCGCGCGACAGGATCTGGGGCCCGCCGGCCACGGGCTGGTAGAGGTTGTTGTACGGCGAGAGCACGAGGAGCACCGGCACGCCCGCCCCGCGGGTGCCCTGGCCCTCGGAGTAGAGCTCCGGGTAGGCCTCCGGGTCGGGACGCTCGACGACGCCGTACATCGTCCCGTGCTCGGTCTCGACCCGGTACTCCTCGGTGACGGTCTCCTCGTAGACCGGCTCGGTCCGGCCGCTCGCGCTGGGGGCCCCGGTCCCCTCTTGGGCCGCTGCCGGCGCCGCGAGCACGGCACCGACCAGCGCGGCGACCGCGTACACCGCGGGTCGGGACACGGCTCCTCCTCTTCCCTGTTCCTGCCGCTTTCGACGCCGCCGACGCGACCTCCTGCCGCCGCTCGCCGGTGGACGGACGGCGGTACGCGCGGGGAGGGCTCTCGAGATGGGGACGCCAACTCCCGCCGCTCGCCGGTGGACGGACGGCGGTACGCGCGGGGAGGGCTCGCGCGCGTGACCGTCGAATATGACCGCAGACCCCACGCCGACCACGCCACGCCGACCACACGAGGACGCGACCGTGCCCCTCCGGACCCGCTCGCCGGTCGTGGCGCTCGTCGCCGTCACCGTCGGGCTGCTCGCCC
>JBOHEE010000264.1:0-2595 GCA_050700895.1 Nitriliruptorales bacterium
GGACCCCACCGATCACGACGAGGACGAGCGGCCACGTGACCCGGCCGAACCAGCCGATGTTGTCGAGCAGGAGCATTCCGCCAAGGATGAGCAGGCCGACGCCCGCCCAGGTCGTGAGGTTGCTCCGGTCGCCGTCGGCGCGCTCCTCGACCATCTCCCCCGATTCCGCCTGCGGAACGAGCAGCCACAGGAGGAGGTAGGCGAGGATGCCGGATCCCCCGGCGAAGGTGAGGACCACGAAGCCGATGCGCACGATCGCCGGGTCGATGCCGAAGTAGGCCGCGAGGCCGCCCGCGACGCCGGCGATCATGCGGTCGTCGGGGTGGCGCAGGAGCCGACGAGGGGCGCCGTCGGACGGATCGTGCTCCGCTCCGGCGGTGTCCGGTCGGTCGGTCGTGTCGTTCACGGGTCGGTCTCCTTTGCGTCGTCACCCCGGATGGTGGTCCTCGGCAGGCTGCCGCACATCAGGGACGACCCTGGTTGCGACCCTGACGCGGCCTGGAGGATCTCAGGGTCCTCCCGGTGGCCCGCCCTGCCGCGCTGTGCCACCATCCCGGCGAGTCCATGGAGGAAGCGATGTCGTCGCCGACCGCGTCGCCCCGCCAGCCGGCCCGCCGGCTCGTACGGAGCACGACCGACCGCTGGGTCGCCGGTGTCGCCGGCGGGCTGGGCTCGTGGCTCGGGGTCGACGCGATCCTCGTGCGGCTCGTGTTCGTCGTCCTCACGCTCGCGGGCGGACTCGGCCTCGTCCTCTACGGGCTGGTGTGGTCCGCCACGCGCGAGGCGCCGACGACGCCGCGGCACCACGACCGGCAGGCGGTCGCGCTCGGCGTGCTCATGATCGGGATCCTCGGCCTCATGCGCGCGGCCGGGCTCTGGCTCGGGGACTCGGTGGTCTGGCCGCTCGTCGCGGCCGCCGTCGGCTCGGCGCTCATCTGGACGCGGGGCGACGAGGCGGACCGTCGGCGGTGGCGGCGCCTCGCGCGCCTGCCCGACGAGCCGGGACCGCCCGACGAGGGCTCGGTACCGCGTGGCCGCCTCCTCGTCGGGGCGGGGCTCGTCGCGTTCGGGTCGATCGTCTTCCTCGCGGTCAGGTCCGATCTCGCGACCCTCGGCCAGGTCCTGCTCGCCGTCCTCGTGACCGCGGCCGGCGCGGGTCTCATCGCAGGCCCGTGGATCCTGGGGCTGGTGCGCCGCATGGACGCGGAGCGCCGGGTGCGGATCCGGTCCGAGGAGCGCGCCGAGGTGGCCGCCCATCTGCACGACTCGGTCCTCCAGACGCTCGCCCTCATACAGCGGGCCAACGCCCCGGCCGACGTGCGGACGCTCGCCCGCCGCCAGGAGCGTGAACTGCGGGCATGGCTGTTCGGGACACGTAGCAGCGACGCCAGGGACCTCCGCGCCGCCGTGGAGGCGCTCGTGGATGAGGTCGAGGCGCACCATCCGGTCGCGGTCGAGACCGTCGTGGTCGGCGACACCACACTCGACGGGGCGGCGGGCGTGGCTGTCCAGGCCTGTCGGGAGGCGGTGACCAACGCCGCCCTCCACGCGGGGGTCGACAGCGTGGCCCTCTACCTCGAGTCGGACGAGCGCGGGATCACCGCCTTCGTCCGCGACCGCGGCAAGGGCTTCGATCCCGCGACCGTCCCCACGGACCGGCACGGGATCGCCGACTCGATCGTCGGCCGGGTCCGACGCGCCGGTGGGAGGGCCGAGGTCCGCTCCACACCCCGGGACGGCACCGAGGTCGAGATCCATGTCCCGCGGGTCGGGCCGCCGCGGGGACGCGGTGACGTGTCGACGGAGGCTGCCAGGTCATGAGCGAGCGCATCCGGCTCTTCCTCGTGGACGACCACGAGCTCTTCCTCTCGGGCGTGCGCACCGAGCTCGGCGACCGGTTCGAGATCGTGGGCCACGGCACCGACGTTGCGACCGCCATCTCCGGCATCCGCGCGTCCCGCGCCGACGTCGTCCTGCTCGACGTGCATCTGCCCGGCGGCGGCGGTGCGGACGTCATCCGCCAGGTCGCCGAGACCGACCCGGAGGTCAAGTTCCTCGCCCTGTCCGTCTCGGACGCGCCCGAGGACGTCATCGCGACGGTGCGGTCGGGGGCGCGGGGGTACGTGACGAAGACGATCTCGCCGCAGGACCTCGTGAAGGCGATCGAGCGCGTCCATGCGGGCGAGGCGGTCCTCTCGCCCCGGCTCGCCGGCTTCGTCCTCGACGCGTTCTCGGGCGAGGAGCCGGTGCCGACCGACCCGGAGCTGGACCAGTTGACGGCCCGCGAGCGCGAGGTGCTGCGGCTCATCGCCCGCGGCTACACCTACCGCGAGGTCGGCGGGGAGCTCTACATAACCGTGAAGACCGTCGAGAGCCACGTGTCCTCGGTGCTGCGCAAGCTCCAGCTCTCGAACCGCCACGAGCTCGCGCGGTGGGCGAGCGCCCGCCGCCTCGTCTGACACGTGAATAGCGTCGCGACCACAAGATGGTGTGGGCGCGAGCGGTTCTCATCCCCAGGGGCGCCGGCGTCAGCCGGCATGAGATGCTGATTCAAGGTGGTGACCTGACACGTGAATAGCGTCGCGACCACAAGAT
>JBOHEE010000265.1:0-13283 GCA_050700895.1 Nitriliruptorales bacterium
TCGCCGAACCACGGCGCCCGCTCGCGGTCGAGGCGGTCGACGAGGAGGTCGATCTCGCCGCCGCAGGTGAGGCCGACTGCGAACGCCTCGTCGTCGCTCACCCCGTAGCGCACCCGCCGCGGGTCGCCGGTCTCGAGGACCTCCTGGCCGATCTCGTAGACGGCGCCCTCGACGCAGCCGCCGGACACGCTGCCGGCCACGGTGCCGTCGCCGACGACCGCCATCGACGCGCCGGGGGCGCGCGGCGCCGACTTCCACACGTCGACGACCGTGGCGAGACCGACCCGATCGCCGGCCTCCCACCAGCGGAGAAGGTCGCTCAGGATGTCGCGCATGACGCCAATCTACGCGAGATCCCCGCGGCCGACCGCGCGCCCCCGACGTCGTGTGCGCATCCATCTCCGACGGGTGGAGACAGATGCGCACGCAACGGGGGTCGCGGTCAGCGGGTGGCGGCCTCCAGCGCCCTGCGGGTGAGGACCCGCGCGAGGTTGCGGCGGTAGTCCGGCTGCCCGCCGAGGTCGGCGGGCGGGTCGGTGCCCTCGTCGGCCTGCCCGGCCGCGTCGGGGATCGCCCCGACCTCCGCCCCCGTGAGCGCGGACTCGGTCGCGGCCGCGCGGAGCGGAGTCGACCCCATGTTCGTGAGCCCGACCCGCGCCTCGCCGATCGTGGCGTTGTCACGCCGGACGAGCGCGCACGCGCCGACGATCGCCCAGGCCTGGGCGACGCGGTTGAACTTCTGGTAGTTGAAGCCCCACGCGCCGTCGAGCTTGGGCACCCGGACCTCGACGAGCAGCTCGTCGGGCTCGAGCGCGGTCAGCATGAGGTCGCGGAAGAAGTCCGCGGCGGCGATCGTCCGCCGCCCCCCGGGTCCCTGCGCGACGAGCTCGGCGTCGAGCGCGAGCATCAGCGCGGGCTGGTCGCTCGCCGGGTCGCCGTGGGCCAGCGACCCGCCGATCGTCCCGCGGTGGCGCACCTGCGGGTCGCCGACGGTCGCCGTCACCTCGGAGAGGATCCCGCAGTGGCGGCGGACGAGCTCGTTCGTGACGAGCTCGTGGTGCGGCGTCGCGGCACCGATCGCGAGCTGGTCGCCGTCCTCGCGCACGCCCTGGAGGTCCGCGACCCGGCCGACGTCGACGAGGACCTCGGGGAAGGCGAGGCGGAGCTTCATGAGCGGCAGCAGGCTGTGCCCGCCGGCGAGGACCTTCGCCGCCTCGCCGTGCTCGGACAGCGCGGCGACGGCCGCGTCGACCGAGTCCGCCCTCACGTAGTCGAAGGCTGCGGGGATCATGCGGCCTCACCTCCCTTCGCGTCCTGGATGGCGCGCCAGACCCGCTCCGGCGAGCAGGCCATCGCGACGTCGGTCACGCCGAGGTGGCGGATCGCGTCGACGATGGCGTTCACGACCGCCGGCGTCGAGGCGATCGTTCCCGCCTCGCCGACGCCCTTCACCCCCAGCGGGTTCGTCTGCGCCGGCGTCTCGGTCCGGTCGGTGGTGAAGTCCGGCAGGTCCGCGGCGCTCGGCACGTGGTAGTCCACGATCGACGAGGTGGTGAGGTTGCCGTCGGCGTCGTACACCGCCTCCTCGTAGAGCGCCTGGGCGATGCCCTGGGCGAGCCCGCCGTGCACCTGCCCCTCGACGATCATCGGGTTGATGACGTTGCCGACGTCGTCGACGGCGACGTAAGTCCGGATCGTCGGCCGGCCGGTCTCGGTGTCCACCTCGACCGCGCACAGGTGCGTGCCGTGGGGGAAGGAGAAGTTCTCCGGGTCGAACACCGTGTGCGCGGTCAGGTCCGGCTCCACCCCCTCCGGGTAGTCGTGCGCCGCGAACACCGCGAGCGCCACCTCCTGGATGGTCTTCGACTGGTCCGGGGCGCCCTTCACGCGGAACGCGCCCTCGACGAAGTCGAGGTCGTGCTCCGACGCCTCCAGCAGGTGCGCCGCGAACGGCCGTGCCTTGGCGATCACCTTCTCCGCGGTCTTCTGGACCGCGATCCCGCCGACCACGAGCGACCGCGACCCGTAGGTGTCCATGCCCTGCGGGGCGACCTGGGTGTCGCCGTGGAGGACCTCGACGTCCTCGAACGGCACCCCGAGCGCGTCGGCGGCGATCTGGCTCCACGAGGTCACGTGACCCTGCCCGTGCGGGGACGTGCCGGTGATGACCTCGACCTTGCCGGTCGGCAGCATGCGGATCGTCGCCGCCTCCCAGCCGCCTGCGCCGTAGCTCAGGCTGCCGAGGACCCGCGACGGGGCGAGCCCGCACATCTCGGTGTAGGTCGAGATGCCGATGCCGAGCTGGACCGCGTCGCCACGCTCGCGGCGCTCCCCCTGCTCGGCGCGGAGCGCGTCGTAGCCGAACAGCTCCATCGCCCGGTCGGTCGCGGCCTCGTAGTTGCCGCTGTCGTAGGTGAGCCCTGCGACGGTCTCGAAGGGGAACTCGTCGTGGGTGATCCAGTTCTTCCGCCGCAGCTCCATCGGGTCCATGCCGAGCTCGGCGGCGAGCTCGTCGATGATCCGCTCGATCGCGAACGTCGCCTCCGGCCGGCCGGCGCCGCGGTAGGCGTCGGTCGGGGTCTTCGTCGTGAACACCCCGGTGCAGGAGAAGTCGTACGCGTCGAACTTGTAGATCGCCGGGAACATGAACGCGCCGAGCAGCGGCACGCCGGGCGTGACGAGCATGAGGTAGGCGCCCATGTCGGCCTTCAGGTCCACCCGCAGCCCGAGGAGGCGCCCGTCGCTCGTCGCGGCGAGCTCGATGTCCTGGATCTGGTCGCGGCCGTGGTGGGTCGTCTGGTAGCCCTCGGTGCGGCTCTCGACCCACTTGACGGGCCGGCCGAGCCGCTTCGCGAGGACCAGCATGGCGATCTCCTCGGCGGTGACCTGCAGCTTCGAGCCGAAGCCGCCGCCGACGTCGGGGGCGACGACCCGCAGCTTCGACTCCGGTATGCCGGTCGTGAGCGCCGCCATGACCCGCAGCACGTGGGGGATCTGGGTCGCCGAGTAGAGCGTGTACTCGCCGGACGCCGCGATCGGCGCCGCGACGACCGCGCGCGGCTCCATCGCGGTCGGGATCAGCCGCTGTTGCAGGAAGCGGCGCTTGACGGTCACGTCCGCGGCGTCGAAGACGCTCTGGTCGCCGGTTTGGAGCGGCCAGGTGAAGCAGGCGTTCGTGCCGAGGTCCTCGTGGACGAGCACCTCGTCCTTCAGCGCCTCCTCCATGTCGACCACGGCCGGCAGCGGCTCGTAGTCGACGTCGATGGCCGCGAGCGCGTCCACCGCCTGGTAGCGGTCGCGGGCGACCACGACGGCGACGCCGTCACCGACGAAGCGCACCTCGTCGGTGGCGAGCGGGGGGTGGTCGGGGTGCTTCATGTCCTCGGTCACCGGCCACGCGCAGGGGAGTGGCCCCCAGTCGTCGGCGAGGTCGGCGCCGCTGAACGCCGCGACGACGCCCGGCATCTCGAGGGCGCCGGACACGTCGATGCTCGCGATCCGGGCGTGCGCCATCGGGCTGCGCAGGACCGCGGCGTGGAGCATGCCCGGGAAGGAGATGTTCTCGGTCCAGTTCGTCTGGCCGGTCACGAGCCGCGCGTCCTCCTTGCGGAGCCGGCCCGCCCCGACCTGCTTGGCAGGTGCCTGTTCGGTCGTGCTCATGCGCGCGCCTCCTGCATCTCGGTGGCGGCGGTTCGCACCGCACGCACGATGTTCTGGTAGCCGGTGCAGCGGCAGAGGTTCCCCTCGAGCCCGAGTCGGATCTCCTCGTCGGTGGGGTCGGGGTTCTCCTCCAGCAGGTCGTAGGCGGCGACGATCATCCCCGGCGTGCAGTAGCCGCACTGCAGCGCGTGCTCGGTGTGGAACGCGCGCTGGAGAGGATGCCACGACGCCGGGTCGGGCCCGACGGGGCCGCCGTTGCCGTTCCCGATGGCGGCGAGCCCCTGGATCGTGGTGACCTCGGCGCCGTCGGCCTGGACGGCGAGCACGGTGCAGCTCTTCACGCTCCGGCCGTCGAGCAGGACGGTGCAGGCGCCGCAGTTGGTCGTGTCGCAGCCGACGTTCGCGCCGGACAGACCGAGGCGTTCGTTGAGGTAGTGCACGAGCAGCAGACGGGGTTCGACCTCGTCCTCGTATGTCGTGCCATCCACGCTGATGCGGACCTTCGGCATTGGTCCCTCCTCAGGTGACGGGCCGCGCCGGGCCGCGCCCGGCGCCGCAACGCGAACGCCCCGGGGCGGATCCGCCTCGGGGCGTGCTGTCGGGGGTCGGGGTGCTCGCCTGGGGCACGTCGCGGTCCGGCGCCTGGCATCGCTGCCAGGACAGCTCCCGCGCCGGTCGCGTCATCCGGGGCCCTTCCCCCGACCCGTGCGCCACCAACCATAGGCGCGCCGGCCAGCCGCGGGAAGGGGGGGATGGTGGCCGGACGGCGCCGCGTGCGGCCGGGCGGATGTCCCGCCTTGACCGGTGTCCCCGGACGGGACCCCACCCCTTGACGGGCCCCGCCGCGCGCGCCATCGTTGCCGGACCGGCGGCACCCTCGTCGACTTCCCGACCTTCCGAGCGGGACGCCGCCCCCAGCGTGGCTCCACCCGACCGGTGACAGGAAGGAGAGGAGATGAGCTGGAACTTCATGGACCCCGCCAGCCGCGACAACCTCACGGCGGCGTGGGAGCGTGAGGCGGAGGGCTTCTTCGCCATCCTCGAGGACCTCGACGCCTGGGAGCGGCCGACCGCGGCCGGCCACTGGCAGGTGCGCGACGTCGTCGGGCACCTCGTGGACACGACCGAGGCGTACTTCCGTTCGTTCGACGCCGCCCGCGGCATCGGCGAGCCGTTCGAGCCGCTCGGCGTACGTGACATGGCGCGGCATGTCGACGAGGGCGCCCAGGGCCTGCGGTCCGTGCCGCGCGAGGACCTGATCGAGCGTCTCCGCGGCGACCTCAAGCGCTTCCGCGGGATCATGGACGACGTCAGCGACGACGAGTGGACCGGGTTCACGCCGGTCCACAAGCACATGGGACCGCTGCCGGCGGCCTTCTACCCCCTGTTCCAGCTGGTGGACTACGGCGTCCACTCCTGGGACATGCGTCACGGCATCGGGGCGAGCCACGGCCTCGACAACCGCACGGCCGACCTGCTCGCGCCGCTCGCCTTCATCCTGTGGCAGTCGACGACCGAGATCCCCGACGACCTGGAGCCGTTCACCGTCGGCGTCCGCGTGACCTCCGGGGAGAACGCCGGCGACACGCGCGTGGCCGTCACCCCCGAGGGTCTCCAGACCGAGCCCGGTGACGTGGGCGACCTGCCGGTCGTGATCGAGTTCGACCCCGGCAGCCTCGTCCTCACGAGCTACGGCCGCTTCAACGGCGGGACCGTCCACGGCGACCGCGCGCTCGCCGACCGCTACCTGAACCTGTTCTTCAGGATCTAGGAGGGTGGTGTTCTACGTGGTGTGCGGCTGGGCGAGGACAGGTCGTCATCTGGCAAGGCGCGGCGAGTGCCGCGTGGCAGCGCTGCGCAAGCGAGTCCGCAACGCCGCCAGGGGCGATCTGACCGCCCAGGCGTGCGCCGAAGTTGGACACCAGCCTCCTAGGGGGTTTCAAGCCAGTTGGGGACCTACGCTGCGCGCAGCCACAAGAGACGTGTGTGGCTGCGCTCCGCTGCTTGAGGCCCCCGAGCCCCCTCGATCGCGACCGGACGAAAGGGCTTGCGATGGCGGCACCGACCGAGACCGAACTCGAGCAGCTGGAGCAGGAGCGGCAGCGAATCCGCGAGGCCCATCTGCGGCCGCGGGAGTCACGACCCGGTTCGTCGGCCCGCGGGCTCCACCACGCCGCGATGCTGTCGTCCGACGTCGAGCGCACGGTCGGCTTCTACCAGGACCTCCTGGAGTTCCCGCTCGTGGACGTCTTCGAGAACCGCGACTACCGCGGCTCGACGCACTTCTTCTTCGACATCGGCAACGGCAGCTGCCTGGCGTTCTTCGACTTCCCGGGACTCGACCTCGGCCCGTACCGGGAGGTCCTCGGTGGGCTCCACCACCTCGCGATCTCGGTCGAGCCGGAGCGCTGGGAGCACCTCAAGGGCAAGCTCGACGACGCCGGCGTCGACTACCTCCTCGAGAGCGAGGTCTCGATCTACTTCACCGACCCCGACGGGACCCGCGTGGAGCTCATCGCGGACCCGCTCGGCGAGATGTACGGCAGCCAGCTGCTCTAGAACCGCGATCGTGAGCCGTCCGGGCATCATCGTGCCCGGCTGGTTCACGGTCGCCGCGGCGGCGGCCGGTCACCTGCGGCGGGCCACCCCGATCACGACCCCGAGCGGGAGGACCGAGCGGGCGGCGTAGGGCATGCGCCAGAGGCCGCCGTGGGCGGCGCCCCGGACGAACAGCTCGAACGGGTGGTCGAGCGACACCCCGGGCTGCGCGGATGCCTCGGGGTTGCGGAGGTCGTGGACCAGCAGCGCGGCCATGAGCGCGCTGCTCGTCTCCGGCTCGAAGATCTCGACCCCGAATCGGTGGGCGCCGCGGTAGGCGGCGGCGAGCACGCGGTTCTTCGTCACGGACCGGGTCCGGGTCGAGGGGGCGACGTTGACGGAGGAGACGACGCCGGCGTCGCGGGCGGCTCTCGCGCGCCAGCGGTGGAGACGCTTCGCGAGCACGTAGTTCGGACCCTGCTGCGGGATGACGGCGTCGGCCACGCCGAAGCGTGCCCCGGACGGCGCCGTGACGAGGTCGCCGTAGTTCGGCGCGTTGAGACGCTCGCCGGTGACCGCGCGCGCGAGCCGAGCGAGCGGGCTGGCAGCAGCGAGCCGGGCGCGGGACGTCTCGACTGCCTCCTCTGGGACCGCGAACACGTCGGTCGGGGTTGCGAGGACCGCGAGCGAGACGTCATCGCGTCGCCCGAGGAGGGACGCGATCAGGGCGTCCGCGGCCACCGAAACGCGGACGTTGTCCGCCCCGTCGGCGTAGACGTAGTTGCCGACCGTCAGCGGTCCGTCGAGGCTTGCGAGCCAGGCGGTGGCCTCCGGCGCCTCGGTGACGAGGTCGCAGCCCGCCGTCCCCGCGATCTCCGCGACGTCGGAGTCGTCGTCGACGGAGCCGCGGACGGGCACGAGGGCCCGACCGATCCCGTCCCGCACGCTGCCGAGGATCCGCTGCCACAGGCGCGGTCGGGCGACGTCCACGAGCGCCATGGTCGCGTTCCACCGGCTCAGCGCGTGGAGAGGTCCCATCTCGGCGCCGGCGCCGAGGATGGCGACGGTCCGGTCGGAAAGGTCGAGCCAGTCGGGGTTGTCGAGCACGAGTCGGATCGCCTCGGCGAAGGACCGCTCGACCGTGCCGGCCTCCACCCAGCGGTCGAGCTGGTGGTGGAGGGCGTCGCCGCGCAGCTCCCGGCCGCGGTAGGGGACCGCGAGCTCCTTCTCGCCGGCGCCCGCCCCGTCCACGGTCACGGTCTTCAGACGCGGCTCCGCGTAGCGCTCGATCGCGTCCGCGACCGGCATGGCCTCGCCCTCGCGCGCGAACTCGAAGCGCCGGTGGACGGACGCCAGACCGGCGGCGGGCACGCCCGACGGGTCGTGGGCCCGCACCTCCGCCTCGAGGAGGCGGCGGACGTGGCCGACGTAGGCCCGGTGCCAGTTCGGCTCCGCCTCGATCTCGGCGGCGAGGGCCGGGTCGACCTCTCGGGCGGCGTCGGCGAACACCGCACGGCCGGTGGCGGTCGTACTCCGTGACCCGTCGATCCGGGGGAAGACGACCCCGTGCTCCTCACGTGGTCCGGGGTCCTCGCTGCGCCTCTTCGCCATCCACGTGCTCCTGCCCGCTCCGCCGCCCACTACACACCAAGCGAACCCCGTGCTCGTCCAGTGCCCGGACCACTGCCGCCGGGTCGAACGGGCCCCGCTCCCGATCAGACACGGCGCGCGCCGTCGAAGAAGGCCGCGGCCTGGACGAGGCCGAGCAGCCGCTGCTCCGGGGTCAGCTCGAGCATCCGCTGGATGAGCACGATGTCGTCTCCGACCGTCCCTTCCTCGGAGCGGCCGGTGGCACCCGCGGCGTTCTCGCTGTCGTTCATGGCCACATCATCCATGGCCCCATCATCGCAGGGTCGCAACCATCCGGCACGTCACGGCACCCGCGCGGCCAGCCGTGACCCACCGGCTTGTCAGGGCCCCCGGGCGGACAGGCAGTCGTCGATCCACAACCTCATCTGGCGACGGGAAGGCCGATGACCCGTTCGCAGGCGTAGGCGGCAGCGAACTCAAGCGCTGACAGGACATCCTCACGGCCCAGTTCTCGGCAGTCGGCGAGGACGTCGTCGATGGTCCGGCCCCGCAGCGAGCTCACCCAGGATGGCGCTGACGGTGATCCGCGTGCCGCGGATGCAGGGCAGTCCCTGCATCCGGGCGGAATCGGGGTGAAGGCGGTCCGCGTGGTCCGCTCGCAGACGGGCAGTCCCTGCATCCGGGCGGAATCGACCGAGATGCGCTCGAACGCCATGGCGGAAGCGTACGTCGGCAGCAACGGCTCGAGACAGGGTCCGGGCAACCGCGACTGTGGTCCACAGCGCCCCGTCGCGATGTCCGCCTCGAACACGACATCACGTCTGCAGGTACCGGGTGGCGTTCGCGTTCCGAATGCGCGAACTACCGCACCCTCTGGTCGCTCAGCGTAGGCCGAAGAACGGCGTGGAGTGGCTCCGCTCGGCCGCCACGTCGGCACCTGGGCCGAGAGGTGGCTGCTGCCACCCACGGCGGGCGCTGCCCCGACATCGAGATTTGGTCCCGAGTAGGTTGCTCGGACCGACCGCGGGAGGTCGCGATGAGGCGCTTCGGCGCGACGGGTTTCGTCTCTGCCCTGGGGGCCCTGGTCGTCTTCGTCTTGCTCCTCCCGGCCGGTGGTGCCGACACGGACCCGCCGGAGTGCTGGTCGGTGTTCGGCTATGTCGTGCCCTGCGGCTTCGGTCCCGAGCAGAGCCATGGCGTCGGGTTCGCTCTTGCCGGGGCCGTGCTGGCAGCGGTCCTGGTCGTCGTTGGCGCGGCTGTGGGCCGACGACAGCGCGCTCGGGACTGACCGCAGCTCGCGCGAGCGACGCCCCCCGCCGAGCATGCAGCTCAGGCCTCGCGAGCGCAGACGTACGCCGCAACTCTTGAACTCGTCGAGATGTCGCGATGAGCGAACTGTCGCGTTCGTCACCGGCGCGCGGTAGAGGACGAGCGCCACGGCGAGCGCGGAACCCAGGGACATCCCTGATGCCCTCCGATCCCCGGCCGTGGCACGCTGCTGCGGCCACGGGCGGGGAGAACGGACGGATGGGCGGGGCGACGCACGGCACCGGACTGCGCACGCTCCGCGGCGCCCTGAAGAGCTTCTCGTTCTCCGGGTCGTCGCGAGACCGCCACCGCTCGATGGTGCGGTGGGGCCTGCTCGCCGTCGTCGTCGGCATCGCCGTCTACAGCGGCGGCCTGACGCTCCCCGGGTTCGGGGAGTCCCTCCGGTCCCTCCGCCAGGTCGGCCTACCGACGGTCGTGGTCGCCTTCCTCCTCGAAGTCGGCGCGGTCCTCACGCTCGCCAACGTCTTCCGCTCGTCGCTGCGCGCCGTCGGCGACGACCTCGGCTACGGCAGGTCCCTCGGGATCTCGATGAGCGCCTTCACCGTCAGCCGGGTCGTGCCGGCCGGCGGCGCCATGGGCGCGGTCGTCGCGGCACGCCGCATGACGGCGGAAGGTGCCTCGTCGGCCGCCGCGAGTGCCGCGGTCGTGCTCATGGGTACGTGCGCGATGCTCACGCTCGGCGCGCTCGTGACCCTCGGCGCCGTGTCGGCCTCTCTCCGGCAGGGCGTTGCGGCGATGTACACGACCGCCCTGCTCGCCGGGCTCGTCGCGATCGCGATCGGCGCGGTGCTTGCCGGGCTCCGTTCCGAGCGCGTCCGCAGGACGACGATGGACCTCGCGGAGCGCGTCGCCCGGCCCTTCCGCGCCGACCTCGACGGATGGCGCCGCTCGCTCGAAGCCGTGGCCACCGAGCCACCCGCCGCCGGCGAGATCGCCACGATCGTCGGCTGGTCGGCGATCAACTGGACCTTCGACATCCTCGTCGTCTGGCTGCTGTTCCGCGACGTCGGTCTCGACGTGCCCCTCGGCGTCGTCCTCATCGGTTACGGCGCCGCGAACCTCGGAGCCGCAGTGCCGCTCACCCCGGGTGGCCTGGGGGTCGTCGAGGTCGGGATGGCCGGCACCTACACCGCGCTCGGTGTCCCCGCGGCCACGGCGATCGCGGTCGTCCTCGCCTACCGGCTGTTCTCGTTCTGGCTCCCGACGATCGCCGGCGTCCCCGTCTACCTCCGGGGGCCCCGCCCGCGCCGCCCCGACGACGACGTCCGCGTCTCGGTCGCACCGGAGGAGGATCTGTCCCCTCCGGCGCGGCCTGCGCTCGCGCTGCAGGGCGGGATGGAGCACCTCCCCGGCTGCGAGCCCATCGACGAGATGCTGCTCGGGAGCCTCGGTGCCGAGCGGCCCCACGTCGCGCTGGTCCCGGCGGCCTCGTCGGCGCGGAAGCGGCCACACGCGGTCGCGCTCGCCCGCAGCTACTGGCGCGAGCTCGGCGCCAGGGTCACCGTCGCCGACCTCGACCAGCCCGACGCGGCGCTCGCCGCCGTCGAGGCGGCGGACCTCGTCGTCCTCTCCGGCGGCGACCCGCTGCGGCTGCGCCGCGCCCTTTCCAGGGGTCCCGTGTGGCAGCGGGTCCTCGAGCGCCGGGACGAGGGGCTTGGGATCTCGGGCGCCTCCGCCGGGGCGATGGTGCTCGCCTCGTGGATCCCGCGGTTGCGGCCGCCCGACCTCCTCCGCCTCGAAGAGGGCCTCGGGCTGCTCGGCGACGCCGCCGTGGCCCCGCACTACGAGCTGCCGCTCGTCCGTCGCTGGGCCCTCCGGACGTCCCGCCGCCACCCGGAGCTCACCATCGTCGGCATCGCCGAACGCACCGGCCTCGTCGCCCCGACCGGGCGCGACTTCCACGTGATCGGCCAGGGGAGCGTCACCCTCCTGCGCGACGGCGTCGAGACGCGCCACGGACGCGGCGAACGCCTCCGCCTGAACGGCAGCCGGCCGGCCGTGGACGCGGACGACAGTCGGTAGCGCCGGCCTGCGCCCGCGCCAGCGGGTCGGCGACCCTGTCGACGTCCACGCCCCGGCCCGTCAGGAGGTCGACATGCCGCCTCCCCCCATCGATGCGGCCCGTCTCCAGACCGTCGTCGACGGGCGCTGGGGGTTCGTCCGCGAGGAGGCGCGCGAGTTCCTGCGCAGGCCCCAGTTCCATCCCGTCCATGGGCTCGATACCGCGACGTACCGCGAGCACGTCATGGAGCAGGCGCGTGCGCTCGTCGACGGCCCCGGTCCGCGGCTGCTGTTCCCGGAGGAGTACGGGGGGCTCGGCGAGCCCGGGGGCGCCATCACCGCCTTCGAGACCCTGGGCCACGGCGACCTCTCCCTCCTCGTGAAGTCGGGCGTCCAATGGGGCCTCTTCGGCGGCGCTATCCACCATCTCGGCACGCAGGTGCACCACGACCGCCACCTGCGCGACACCATCACGCTCGACCTCTGCGGCTGCTTCGCGATGACCGAGACCGGCCACGGCTCCGACGTCCAGTCGGTCCGGACCACGGCGACCTACGACGCCGGGACCGAGGAGTTCGTGGTCCACACCCCCGACGAGGACGCACGCAAGGACTACATCGGCAACGCCGCCCTCCACGCCAGCATGGCGGTCGTGTTCGCCCAGCTGGTCACGCAGGGGAAGACGCAAGGGGTGCATGCCTTTCTCATCCCGATCCGCGACCGCCGCGGGCGGCCGATGCCCGGCGTCACCATCGAGGACTGCGGTCACAAGGCGGGGCTGAACGGGGTCGACAACGGCCGTCTCACGTTCGACGACGTCCGGGTGCCGCGGGAGGCGTTGCTCGACCGCTACGCGAGCGTGGCGCCCGACGGGACGTACTCGAGCCCCATCGAGAACCGCACGAAGCGCTTCTTCCGCATGGTCGGGACCCTCGTCCAGGGACGGATCAGCGTCTCCGGTGCCGGCCTGAGCGCGGCGAAGACCGGGCTGGCGATCGCGATCCGCTACGGGCTCGTCCGTCGCCAGTTCAGCGCCCCGGGCGACGACGAGGAGGTCACGATCCTCGACTTCCTCCAACACCAGCGCCGACTCCTGCCGGCGCTCGCCTCGACCTACGCCCTCCACTTCGCCCAGTCCGCCCTGGTCGAGCGGCTGCACGAGGCGCTCCTCACCGAGGGCTTCCCCGAGCTCGAGCGGCGCAAGATCGAGTCGCTCGCGGCCGGCATCAAGGCGACCGCGACCTGGCACGCGACCGACGTCATCCAGACCTGCCGCGAGGCCTGCGGCGGGGCCGGCTACCTGTCCGAGAACCGGCTGCCGCAGCTCAAGGCCGACACCGACGTCTTCACCACCTTCGAGGGTGACAACACCGTCCTCATGCAGCTCGTCGCGAGGGGCCTGCTCACCGACTACCGCGACGAGTTCGGCTCGCTCGACGCGTTCGGCATGATCCGCTTCGTCGCCGACCAGTTCGCGACCGCCGTCATCGAGCGCACGGCCGCGAGGCAGCTCATCCAGTCGCTCATCGACGCGGTCCCCGGCCGGGAGGAGGACACCGACCTGCGTGACCGCGGCTACCACCTCGAGCTCTTCGAGTGGCGCGAGGAGCACGTCATCGACGGGGTGGCGCGTCGCATCAAGCGTGGGATCGACGGGGGTCGCGATCCCTTCGAGGTCTTCAACGAGTGCCAGGACCACGTCCTGCTCGCCGCTCGCGTCCACATCGACCGCGTCGTCCTCGAGGAGTTCGTCGCCGCCATCGACCGCTGCGAGGACGCGGACGTCGCCGCGCTCCTCGACGCGGTGTGCGACCTCCACGCCCTCGCGAACCTGGAGAAGGACCGCGCGTGGTTCCTCGAGCACGGGCGACTGTCGTCTCGCCGCGCGAAGGCGGTCATCGCCGCCGTCAACGAGCTCTGCCGCGAGCTGCGCCCACACGCCCGCCTCCTCGTCGACGCCTTCGGGATCCCCGACGAGGCGATCGGGGCGCCGATCGCGCTCGGGGAGGAGGCGCGCCGGCAGGCCGAGAAGACCCGGCACCCGGTTCCGCAGACCCCGTCCTCCGCCACCCGGCCCACGTAAGCCGTCGATATCCGTCGCTGTCGGCCCAGAGGCCGGGATCCCGGCCTCTGGGCCGACAGCGACGGATATCGACGGCTTACGT
>JBOHEE010000266.1:0-3507 GCA_050700895.1 Nitriliruptorales bacterium
GTCCCACCGGAGGTCCGGGATCGCCACCTCGCGCTCATCCGCTCGCGGCTCACGGACGCCCAGGCACCCGTCGCCACGGCAGGACCGATCCGGCGCCGGCTCACCGCTCTCGCGGCCGGTCTTGCGACGTTCCTCACCCTCGGCGGTGGCGGCGCGGTGGCGCTGGCACAGAACGCGCAGCCCGGCGACCCCCTCTACGGACTGAAGCGCGCCACCGAGCGGGTCCGCCTCGCCTTCGCCGGAGACCAGGAGGAGGACTCCCTGCATGTGACGCTCGCCGAGCGGCGGATCCAGGAGGCGGCGGGCGCCCCCGATCAGCGGCACGAGCTCCTGACGCAGGCTCTCGACGCGCTCCTCGCCGCCTCCGAGGCACCTGGCGAGCGCGCCGTCACGGTTCTCGCCTCGCTGCTCGAGACCGACCTCCCGGACGACGCCGCCGAACAGGCGACGATCGCGCTCGCCGTTGCCTGCGAACGCATCGCCGCGCGCACGAGCGATGTGCCCGATGCGTGCCGGGTCGACGACAGCGCGGTCACGACCGACACCGAGACCCCCACCGACGGGTACGAGGAGCCGGGACCCCGCGCCTCCCCCGCCGACGACCGCCGGCCCGACCACGGAGAAGGGCCCGGTGACGGCCGCGAGCGGGAGACTCCCGGGTCGCCCGAGAGCCCCGGCGCGCGCGGCGGTGACCGCCCCGGGGGACCCGACCGCTGATCCAGTCGGGGGACGGCGTTCCGCGCGGCTGCGAGAGACTTGTCCGGCCGCGCTCCACTCCTTGAGTCCCCCGAACCCCTTCCGTCAGCTCGCTTCGAGGGCCGGTCGCCCAGTCAAGCGCACGCCGAGCGTCTCCTCGCCGCGTGGCGCGAGCAGGGTCATGAGGGTGATCGCACCCGTCAGGATCCCGAGCCCGACCCATTGCGTCCCGGTCAGGACCGCGTCGAAGGCGACATAGTTGATCGAGATCGCCGCGACCGGGAAGGCGAGCTCGGCGAGGGTGGCCAGAGCCGCCGGAGTCCTGGTGAGGCCGCGGTAGTAGAGCAGCAGCGCAGCGAGACCGGGGACGAGCGCGAGCAGCACGAGCGGCAGCAGGTCGCCTCCCCCGACCACGGTGAAGCCGGCACCCCCCTCGTCGATCCCGACCGCCGCGGCGGAGGCGGGCAGACCGAACGCGAAGCGCAGCGCAGTCAGCGAACGGAAGTCGGTCTTCTTCGTGAGGTGGCGACCGAGGACGGTCCCCATCCCCCACAGCGCTGCCGCACCGACCGCGAGCAGCGCCGGTACGGCGGCGGCGATGCTCGGCGAGGTGGGGTCGGCGATGTGGATCAGGTACGCGCCGGAGATCGCCACGACGGCCCAGATCCCGTAGCGGGGCCGGAGCCGCTCGCCGAGCAGGAGCGCCGCCCCCGCCACCGCCACGAGCGGCTGCAGCTTCTGGAGGAGCAGCGGGGTCGTGGGATCGCCGTAGCGGAACGCCGCGGTGAACAGCAGCGTGGCGATCGCCGAGGCTCCCGCGCCCACGAGCACGAGCGCCGTCCAGTCCTTGGCGTCGTAGCCGCGCGTCGTGCGGAAGGCCTTCCGCAGCAGCGGAGCGGTCACCGCGACGAGGATGAGGTGCTCGTAGAACACGACCGTCGACGACGGCAGGTCGAGGGCGAGACCGCGCCGGAACAGCGCGTCGCTCCCCCACAGAGCCGCCGCCATGGCGACGAGGCCGAAGCCCGTCCCCCGTACGCTCCCCCGCTTCGCCGCCACCGCGTCCACGCCCATTCCACACCCTCCGCCGACCGGCTTGGTCTGAGCAGCCGAGCATAGGGAGCCGCGGCCGCCCGATGACAACCGGGTACACGACCGCCCCTATCCTCCGGCGGAGCGACCGACGGAGACGCGCGTGTACGCGGTGCTTGCGGGTGGCATCGGAGCGGCCCGGTTCCTCGGCGGGCTCGTCCGCGTGGTCGACCCGTCGGAGCTGGCGGTCGTCGGCAACGTCGGCGACGACATCGTGCTCCACGGCCTCCACGTGAGCCCCGACCTCGACACGATCGTCTACACCCTGGCGGGCGCGGTGCATCCAGCGCAGGGCTGGGGGCGGGCGGCCGAGACCTTCCACGTCACCGAGGAGCTGGAGCGCTACGGCTCTCCGACGTGGTTCACGCTCGGCGACCGGGACCTCGCGATCCACCTCGTGCGGACCGAGCGGCTCCGCGCCGGAGTCCCCCTGTCGGAGGTCACGGATCAGATCACCCGCTCCTGGGGGCTCGGGTTCCGGCTCCTGCCGGCGACCGACGACCGCGTCGCCACCATCGTGCGGACCCGGGACGGCCGTGACCTCCACTTCCAGGAGTACTGGGTCCGTGAGCGCGCCGCACCCGACGTGGAGTCCGTGCGGCTCGAGGGGGCCGAGGCGGCGCGTCCGGCGCCCGGGGTCCTCGAGGCCATCGCCGGTGCCGAGGCGGTCCTGGTCTGCCCGTCCAACCCGGTGGTGTCGATCGGCACCATCCTCGCGATCCCAGGGATCCGCGAGGCCCTGCTCACGACGCCAGCACCCGTCGTCGGCGTCTCGCCGATCGTCGGCGGTGCGGTCGTGCGCGGCATGGCCGACCGGCTGCTGCCCTCTGCCGGCGCCGAGGTGTCCGCGCTCGGAGTCGCCCGGCTCTACGCCGACTGGCTCGACGGCTGGGTGGTCGACGACGCGGACGCGGGCCTCGTCCCCGCGATGCGCGAGCTCGGGGTGGAGGTCGCGGTGACCGACACGATCATGCGCACGCCGGAGGTCGCGGCGCAGCTGTCGACGACGGTCCTCGACCTGGTGCGGCGGCTCCGCGTCGAGGCGAGGACCTCGGCGTGATCGAGATCCACCCCCTCGTCGGGGTGCCCGAGATCGCCGAGGGCGACGACCTCGCCGCGCTCCTCCTCGCGGCCGTCGCCGAGTCGGGCCACCGGCTGTGGGAGGGGGACGTGGTGTGCGTGGCGCAGAAGGCGGTCAGCAAGGCGGAGGGGGCGTTCGCCGACGTCCGCGAGGGCGAGGACCCGCGGGCCGCGCGCCGCCGCCTCGCGCGCGAGCAGGCGGTCCGCATCGTCGCGGACACCGAGTCGGTCCTGATCACCGAGACCCGCCACGGCCTCGTCCTCGCCAACAGCGGCATCGACGCGTCGAACGTCGCCGACGGCCGCCTCACCCTGCTCCCCGAGGACCCTGACCGCTCCGCCCGTGAGCTGGCAGCGGCCGTGCTCGCGCGCGAGGGGATCCGCGTCGGGGTGGTCGTCACCGACACCTTCGGCCGGCCGTGGCGGCTCGGACAGACCGACGTCGCCATCGGGGTGGCCGGGGTCAGCCCGCTCCGGGACGAGCGCGGCGGCGAGGACCGGCACGGTCACCCGCTCGAGGTCACCCTCGCCGCCGTGGCCGACGAGCTCGCCGCCGCCGCAGATCTCGCCCGTCGCAAGGCGGACGGCACGCCGTTCGTCCTCATACGTGGCGCTGGCGTCGACTGGGACGTCGACGCC
>JBOHEE010000267.1:0-4708 GCA_050700895.1 Nitriliruptorales bacterium
GCCTTCCGCCGGCTCGGGCGGTCCTCGGTCAGGCGGCCCTCCGCGGCGGCGCGGGCGCGCCGCATCGCACGCTCGGCCTCCTCCTCCTCGAGCGAGGGCAGCACGTCGCCGGTGTAGATCCACACCTTGCAGCCGATGCGCCCGAAGGTGGTCCGGGCCTCGTCGAATCCGTAGTCGACCCTCGCCCGCAGCGTGTGGAGCGGGACTCTGCCTTCGCGGTACCACTCGGTGCGGCTCATCTCCCGGCCGCCGAGGCGGCCCGAGACCTGGACGCGGACGCCGAGCGCGCCGGCCTTCATCGCGGACTGGACCGCTCGGCGCATTGCGCGGCGGAACGACACGCGCCCCCGCAGCTGGTCGGCGATGTTGAAGGCGAGCACCTGGGCGTCGAGCTCCGGGGTCTTCACCTCGAGGATGTTCAGCTTCACGTTCTTCGCCGTCATCTCCTCGAGGGCGTCCTTGATCGCGTCGGCCTCGCTGCCGCGACGGCCGATCACGATGCCCGGACGTGCCGCGTACACCCCGACCTCGATGCGGTCGTCGTTCCGCACGATGTCCACGTGGGAGATGCCGGCGTGGCGGACACGCTCCCGGATGTACTCACGGATCTCGGCGTCCTCGTGCAGGAAGTCCGCGTACCGCTTGTCCGCGAACCACTTCGATCTCCAGTCGGTCGTGACACCGAGCCGGAATCCGTATGGGTGGATCTTCTGTCCCACTGGGTGCTCCTTAGCGTTCTGCTCAGCGGCGCGCGAGGGCGCGGCCGGCGAACTCGTCCTCGGTTCCGACGAGAACAGTGATGTGGCTCGTTCGCTTGCGGATCCGGTACGCGCGGCCGAGAGCCCGGGGCCGCCAGCGCTTCAGCGTCGGGCCCTCGTCGACGTAGGCGTTGACGACCCACAGCTCGTCGGGGTCGAGGCCGTCGTTGTGCTCCGCGTTCGCGATCGCCGAATCCAGGACCTTCGCGAGCGGTTCGGCCGCGCCCTTGCCGGCGAACCGGAGCACGCGGCGCGCCTCCTCCACGTGCTCGCCCTTGATGAGGCCCGCAACCTGGCGGACCTTCATCGGCGACACGCGGACGTACTTCGCCGTCGCCCTCACCTGCGCCATCGTCGTCTCCTGCCGTCTCTCCTGTGCGGGGCTGCCGCCTGGCGGCTGCTTGCGCCCCGAACCCTGTCTGTGCGGGGCTACCGCCTGGCGGCTGCTTGCGCCCCGAACCCTGTCGTCGTGTGTCCGCGCTCAGACGCGGCGCGTCCTCGAGGTCCTCTCGCCGGCGCCGCTCCACTTGATCACCCGCGTAGGGGCGAACTCGCCGAGCTTGTGGCCGACCATGTTCTCGGTGATGTAGACGGGGACGTGCTTGCGTCCGTCGTGGACCGCGATCGTGTGCCCGACCATCTCGGGGAAGATGGTGGAGCGACGCGACCACGTCCGGATGACGCGCTTGTCGCCACCCTTGTCGTTCATCTCCTCCACCTTCCTCATGAGGTGGTCGTCGACGAACGGTCCCTTCTTCAGACTGCGCGGCATCTAGCGCCTCCTCCCGCCGCGGCGGCGGATGATGTAGCGGTCGGACTCCTTGTTGGCCTTGCGCGTCCGTCGCTGCGGGTTGCCCCACGGGTCGGTGGGGTGGCGGCCGCCCGAGCTCTTGCCCTCGCCGCCCCCCAGCGGGTGGTCGACGGGGTTCATCGCCACGCCACGGGTCTGCGGCCGGCGGTTCTTCCAGCGGCTGCGGCCGGCCTTGCCCACCTGGATGAGCTCGTGCTCCTCGTTGCCGACGGTGCCGACAGTCGCCCGGCAGCGCGAGTCGACGAGGCGGATCTCGCCCGACGGCAGCCGCAGCGCCGCGTTCTTGCCCTCCTTCGCGAGGAGCTGGATCTGGGTTCCCGCGGAGCGGCCGAGCTTGGCCCCGCCGCCCGGCCGCAGCTCCACGGCGTGGACCGTGGACCCGACCGGGATGGAGCGCAGCGGAAGGGCGTTGCCGACCTGCACGTCGGCGCCTTCGCCGGACTCGACCTTCATGCCGGGCACGAGGCCCTTCGGCGCGAGGATGTAGCGCTTCTCGCCGTCGTGGTAGTTGAGCAACGCGATCCGGGCCGACCGGTTCGGGTCGTACTCCACCGCGGCGACGGTCGCGGGCACGCCGTCCTTGTCGCGCCGGAAGTCGATGACGCGGTAGCGGCGCTTGTGGCCGCCGCCCCGGTGGCGGCTCGTGATCCGCCCGTGGGTGTTGCGCCCCGACTTCTTCGGCAGCGGCTTGGTGAGCGTCTTCTCCGGCTCCGACTTCGTGATGTTCTTGAAGTCGGAGACGGTCATGCCGCGCCGGGCGTTCGTCGTCGGCTTGTACTTGCGGTTCGCCATGTCGGTCTCGGTTGTCTCTCTACGTCTCTGTCGTTCTCATGCGGTCTCAAGTAGCGGAGCGGCAGACCGCCCTTGTCAAAGCCCTGCGCCGAAGATCTCGATCTCGTCGCCGGGCGCGAGCGTGACGATCGCGCGCTTCACGTCGGCGCGCTTGCCCGTGACCCAGCCGCGGCGCTTGCGCTTGCCGCGCCGGTTCTGTGTGTTCACCTTCAGGACGGTGACGTCGAAGATCTCCTCGACGGCCTGCTTGATCTCGGTCTTGTTCGCGCGGGGGTCGACGACGAACGTGTACTTGTTGTGGTCGAGGAGCCCGTAGCTCTTCTCGGAGACGACCGGCCGGATGATCACGTCGCGCGCGTCCTTCATGCCGTCACCTCCTGTTCCTCGGTCGCCTTCCCCGAGCGCTTGCCTGTGTCGCTCGCACTCGAGCGCTTGCCTGTGTCGCTCGCACTCGAGCCCTTGCCTGTGTCGCTCGCACTCGAGCGCTTGCCTGTCCCGATGAGCGGCAGGGCGGTCTCGTCGAACATCACGACGTCGCTCTTCAGCACGTCGTAGGTGTTGAGCTGGTCCACCGTGATCGCGTGGACCTCGGGGAGGTTGCGGAACGACTTGAACGTCGGCCAGTCGAGGTTGCCGAGGACCACGAGGACCTTCAGCCCGCTGTGCCCGAGGGCGTCGATCGCGGCCTTCGCGTCCTTCGTCTTCGGGTTCTCGAACCCGAGGTCCCGCACGACCGTGACCCGCTCGGTGGCGGCCCGGTCGGACAGCGCCGACGCGAGCGCCGAGCGCTTCATGCGCTTGTTCACCCGCTGGGTGAAGTTCTCGTCGCGGTTGCGTCCGTGGGCGGCCGCGCCGCCGGTCCACATGGGCGAGCGGATCGACCCGTGACGGGCACGGCCGGTTCCCTTCTGCCGCCACGGCTTGCGCCCGCCGCCGCGGATCTCGCCGCGCGACTTCGTGTTCGCCGTGCCCTGCCGGGCGTTGGCGAGCTGGGCGGTGACGACCTGGTGCATGAGGGCGACGTTGACATCGCGCTCGAACCACTCGACGGGCAGGTCGACCGTGCCGACCTTCTTGCCGTCGAGGCCCTTGAGATCCACGCTCAGCGCCATCAGGCCTCACCTCCCGCACCCGCAGCCGCGACGGCCGGGGACTTGACGGCGGAGCGGACGAAGACGACGGAGCCGTTGCTCCCCGCGACCGCGCCCTTGACGAGCAGCAGGTTGCGCTCGGCGTCCACGCCGACGACGGCGAGGCTGAGCGTGGTGACCCGCTCGCCGCCGGAGCGGCCGGCCATCTTCTGGCCCGGGAACGTCCGGCCGGGGGTCGCGCAGGCGCCGACCGCGCCGGGGTGGCGGTTCTTCTTCTTGACCCCGTGGCCGTCGCCCATCCCATGGAAGTTGTGCCGCTTCATCACGCCGGTGAAGCCCTTGCCCTTGCTCGTCCCCGTCACGTCGACGAACTCGCCGGGGGAGAAGACGTCGCAGGTCACGCTGGCGCCGAGCTCGAGGAGCTCGTCGGTGCGGATCTCCGCCAGCACCTTCGCGCTCCCCGCACCCGCCTTCTCCAGGTGGCCGCGGAGCGGCTTGTTCACCTTCTTGCGGGCGCCGTAGGCGAGCTGGAGCGCGTTGTAGCCGTCGCTGTCGACGGTCTTGACCTGCGTCACCGTGCAGGGCCCGGCCTGGATCACCGTGACCGGGATGACCTTGCCCTCGTCGTCGAAGACCTGGGTCATCCCGAGCTTGGTGCCCAAGATCCCTCTGCTGGCCATGTTCCTGTCTTCCTGCTCAGTCCGGTCTTCCTGCTTGGCGCGTGGATCCCGTTGGCGGCCGACTGGTACTGGTCTTGGAGGCCGACAACGGGATCGCGAGCCCTCCTAGAGCTTGATCTCGATGTCCACTCCGGCCGGGAGCGCGAGGCCCATGAGCTTGTCGATCGTCTTCTGGGTCGGCATGTGGATGTCGATGAGTCGCTTGTGGGTGCGCATCTCGAAGTGCTCGCGGCTGTCCTTGTGCTTGTGCGGCGAGCGGATGACGCACCAGACGTTGCGCTCCGTCGGCAGCGGGACGGGGCCCGTCACGTGGGCGCCCGTCGCCTCGACCGTGTCCACGATCTCACGTGCGGACCGGTCCAGCACCTCGTGGTCGTACGCCTTGAGGCGGATCCTGATCTTCTGTTCCTGCGCCATCTCGCTCTTCTCTCTGCGTGGGAGCTACGGCTACTTGAGGATCTTGATGACGCGGCCGGCGCCGACGGTGCGGCCACCCTCGCGGATCGCGAACCGCAGCCCCTCGTCCATCGCGATCGGGGAGATCAGCTCCACCGTCATCTCGGTGTTGTCACCCGG
>JBOHEE010000268.1:0-20532 GCA_050700895.1 Nitriliruptorales bacterium
GGAGTCCGAGCTGGAGGCCGAGGGCCTGGGACGCGAGCGGCCGCCCGCCCGCGCGGTCCGCGACCGGCTCGAGCGCCCCCCGGAGGCCGGCGAGGTTCGCTCGGACCCAGCCGACGCGGGAGACGACCCGGACGCGCGTCGGCTCGAGCTCGCCGCCGAGACCGGTCCACGACCTCGCCGCCGCGTCGAGCGCCGGCAGGTCCGCGGCGACGTCGGCACGAAGCTTCGCAGCCTCATCCGGGGAGGTGCGGCGGGTCGGTGCCACGAGCGCGGCGGTGCCGCTCGCCACCGCCTCGTCGATGATCGAGCTGCGGGAGGCGTCGCTCACACTCACGTCACATCTGCCTGGCGCGGTCCCGCGGTCGTTTCACGAGGAAGTAGTACCCCAGCCCGACGTACAGCGCCGCGACCGCGCCGGCCACGGCGAGCAGGACCCCCATCCACCACGTCCACGGCGTCTGGTACTCCTGGGGTGCGAACGGGGACTCCTCGTTCGGCTCGGGGCCGGGGAGCTGACCGCCCTCGGGGGACTCCGCGGCCGCGATCAGCGCCGCGTCCCGCGGCGCTGCCGTGGCAGGCGCCACCGGCAGCAGCAGGATCGCGCCCGCGGCCAGGGTCGCGGCGACGCAGGCGACGCGGCGCGGTCGGGTCATGGGTGGCGGGCCTCCGCTGACAGCGGGCGGTCGGGTCGGGCCGAAGGACCCGTGGCCAGCGGAGGGTAGCGAAGCGGGACGTGGTCGGACCGTTCGACGTCGGGTCCGGTCAGCTGACCCCGGGCACGTTGAGCGGGCCGCCGCCCTCTCCCTCGCCGTCGCCGCCGTCCCCCGACGAGGAACCGGAGCCCTCACTCTCGCTGCCGCTCTCGGAGCTCTCCGGCTCGGTGGGCGGCGCCTGATCGTCGACGGACGGGGCGGTCTCGCCCTCGCTCTCCGACGGCTCCTCGCTGGGCTCCTCGCTGGGCTCCTCGCTGGGCTCGCTCTCCTCGGCGGACTCCTCCTCGGACGCCTCCACCCGCGCACGAAGCTGCTCGATCTGCGGTTCGAGCTTGCGGACGAGCGCGTCGACGTCGAGAAGAACGGAGAGCGGCGTCTCGTCGCTGTCGGCGAGATCGGCGAGGAACCGTCCCGGGCTGCCGATGAGACGCAGGACGTCGAGGCTGGAGCCGGGCCCCCCGGCGAGGCGCTCCACGCCTGTCGCGTGTGGCGACACCTCGGCGGACGCCGTCGTCTGCGACTCGCTCGCAGAGGACACCCCCGCCGCGGCCGGCGGCTGCTGTTCGGCTCGCAGGCGTTCGAGCGCCTGACCGGCCACCCGGTCCTGGTCGCCGGCCGGACCGGCAAGTATGACCAGGACCGCCGCGAACCCGGTCATCAGCGACAGCGCGGCGGTCGCGAGGGCCGGCACACGGCGGCGGTGCTCCTCCGCGGCGGGGATGCCGCCGTCCGAAGCGCCTGCGGAGGCGAGGGTGATCGCTGCCTCCGCCTCGTGGTGGTCGGGAGCGCCCGTGGTGGCGGCAGCAACCACTTCTTCGGCCTCGCGCTCGACCGCAGCCGACGCGACGGCCTCGTCGACACGCTGCTCGAAGCCCCGGAGCCGCTCCTCCTGGGAGCCGACGAGGCGGTGCGCCTCGTCGACCTCGCCCGCCTCGAGCAGGATCATGGTCAGCAGGACGTCGTCGGCGAACTTCTCCCGGAGCGCGTCGAGCTCGTGCTCGACGGCGTCCGCCAGCCGGCCGACCGCCTTGGCGGACGGCGGACGCTGCTCCTCTCCCTGCGTACCTCGCCGGGCGGAGCGCTCACGCCACCAGCTCAACCGAACCCTCCCGTGTCGCAGCGGGCCTGTGCCCGTGCGCTCCCTGGATGTTCGCCACGGAAGCCACTCTCTCCTGCCTCCGGGGACCGCCGACATCCTCGGACGGCCGGGGTCAGGCGCACCCGGGACAGCGAGGTCATCGCCCGATCGCGCGCCCGTGCTCCTCCGGCAACAGCAGGTAGTTGTTCCATCGCGGAACGACGCGCTCGACGGGCATGAGGTCCGCGTCGCCGAGCCGGAACGTCCGGTACCTGCGAGCGGAGAACCACCCGAGGACCTCGTCGGCTCCGTGGCCGTACTTCCCGGTGTGGCGGTCCTCGAGCTCGCAGATGACGACCGGTCGGTGCGCGTCGATCAGCTTCTCGGCGCCGTCGAACACCCCGAGCTCCGCACCCTCGACGTCGACCTTCACGAGGTCGAGGCGGTCGATGCCCGCCTCCGTCGCGACGTCGTCGAGCGGGCGGACGACGACCTCGCGTTCGTGCGCATCCGCGAAGTCCTTCTCGAAGCCGTCGTAGTACGCGCCGTCCTCCGCCTCGAGACCCCCGCGGAGGAAGCTGCGGCCGGGCACGGGGAGCAACCAGCGGCGGCGGGGCGTGACGATCGTGTCGGTGGCCGTCCTGTCCCCGAGGGCGAGGGGGTGGATCGTCACGTTGCCGGGCGCAAGGAGCCTCGTGGAGAGCCGGAGCACGCGGAGGGAGCGCGGACGGGGCTCGAAGGCGTGCACGTGGCCGCGTCGCCCGACGAGCCGTGCAAGGGTGACCGCGTAGATCCCGTAGCTCGCGCCGACGTCGACGCACACCGCCCCCGGCGACACGAGGTCGGGGAGCAGCGCCATCTCCTCCTCGAAGGAGGGCAGGAGGCGCAGCAGTGGGCGGAGGCGGGAGGACGAGGCCATCGGAGGGCGCAGCCTACGGACTCCTAGAGCACGTCCCGTTCGCGCTCGGCGAACGTCCGGTCGAGCCGGAACGGGTTCCGGTCCGGCTCGACCCTGCCGCGGAGGACGTCCACGAGCAGCTCGCTCGCCGCCGTGCTCGCCATGATCCCGTGCCCGCTGTAACCCGTGTTCACGTAGAGGCCTTCCGGGCCGGCGGGACCGATCAGCGGACGGTGGTCGGGGGTCATGACGTACTGGCCGGACTGCAGGAGCCACAGGGCGCGGTTGCGCTCCCACACGTCGCGCCAGAAGGGGGCGACGCGGGCGAGGGCGACCGGACTCGACGGGTCGAGGAGGCGGAACGCGAAGTCGTGGTCGGGCGGCACGTCCTCGGTCGGGGGGGTCGGAGGGGTTTCCGGGTCGGTGAAGAGGGCGAAGGCGCCGCGCAGCGCCGGCCGCCAGTGCGCACCGGTGTCCTCGTCGATCGTCATCGGCGACTCGGCGGGGACCTCGGGGACGTCGGGCAGGACCACCTTGTGGCGCGGCACGGTCTCGACCGGGATCGTCACGCCCGCGTGCTGGAGCAGCGGCGCCGCGAAGGGCCCGGCCGCGACCGCGACCGCCTGCGCGTCGATCGGGCCCGCCGACGTCTCGACGCCCACCACGCGGTCGCCGGAGACCCGGAAGCCGGCGACGTCGACGCCGACGACCACCGGCGCCCCCGACCCCGCGAGGAGTCCCATGGTCAGCGCCCGAGGATCGATGAAGCCGTCCGCCGCTCGGTATCGGGCCCCGGTGACATCCGGCCCGACGTGCGGGAAGCGGCGGCGTGCCTCGTCCCCGTCGAGGTGCTCGACGTCGTCGAGCCCCCAGCCGCGCTGGAGAGCCACGAGCCGGCGCTGCCGCTCCACGCCGGCCGCGCTCGTCGTGAGCCACAGGTAGCCCTGCTGGCGGACGGCGAGGTCGTACACGTCCTGGCCGGTGGCCTCCTCGAAGTTCAGGAAGAACTCCACGGAGCGGCGGACGAGGCGGTACTCCTCCTCGTTGTCGAACTGGAGCCGGAAGGCCCCCGTGCTCGCCGGCGTGGTGAGGGTCGCGGGGGCACGGCGCCGCTCGAGGACGACGGGGCGGAGGCCCGCCCGAGCGGCGTGGAAGGCGGTCGCGGCGCCGACCACCCCGGCCCCGACGACGAGGAGCTCCGCCGTCGGCGGCGCCTCCGTCGTGATCCGGACTGCGGGTGACATGGCGCGCGATGTTGCTGGCGCACCCGGCCACGCGCAAGGCGGTCACACCGCCGCCGGGAGCGGCCCGACGGGATCGAAGGGCCCGCAGGCGACCTCCCAGTCCGCGACGACGCGGCGTTCGCAGGCCGAGAGCTCGTCGAGGATGTCCTCGAACTCGTCGTGCGGGGCCGACACGCACACGAGGAGTCCCGCGCACGTCGACTCCACACGCAGGCCGCGGGCGACCCACCCGGCGACGAGCCCCGTGACGTCGTCCTCCGCGTGGTCCACGACGACCACGCGCACGGTCCCGTTGCCGCCGCGGCGAACGACCTCCTGGACGACGAGGCCGCCGGCGCCGTGGACGCAACGGAGGACGTCGCCGCTGTTCACGCCGTAGACGAAGAACGGGATGCTCTCGAGGCGGAAGAAGGACCCGCCGAGGGGCTCGGCCGAGAGCCACTCGGCGGGACCGCTGTCGTCGGACGAGTCCCATCCCACTGCGACCTCGACCAGGCGACCGTCACGATCCTCCACCAGGCTCTCCTCCAACGGGGACCCGAGGATCGCGCCGGGGTGGGACACGTCGCCGGCTTCGACCGCACCCCCCGGGAGGCGCCTGTGGACGAGGACGCGCGCCTCAGGTCGTCTCGTTCGAGACGACCTCGGTCAGCCGCTCGAGGCGGTCGTCCCAGCACCCGCCGACCTCGGTCGTCCACGCAACCGCGCCCTACTACCTGCCGATCGACGAGGCCAACGAACGACAGGTGAACCTCCGGTTGGCTGACACGGGGAACGGTCAGAGAGCCGGCATCCGGTGGGCGAAGGATCGCACGGAGATCTGAGCACTGGCGGGTGTGGGCGGATGCCTTACCATCAGTGGCTCCGCCGGAGTAGCTCAGTCGGCAGAGCAACGCTCTCGTAAAGCGTAGGCCAGGGGTTCGAATCCCCTCTCCGGCTCCACATCCGAGCCAGCCTCAGCGCGGCTGGCCCGCCATCGAGGGGTCGGTGACGCGGTAGATGCCGACGCCGAGACGGAGCAGAAGCCGCTCGAGCTGCAGCTCCGGCTGCCCGTTCGCCTCGAGCGCCTCCGCACACTCCGAGATGCCCTGGAGCCCGTCGAGGGCGACCGACGGGGGGACGACGCGCACATCCCGGCGAAGAGCGTCCGCGTGGTCGGCGTTCACCGCCGCGTCGGCGTCGAGGCCCGAGTGGACGGCGAGCAGGTCGCGGAGCCAGCTCGCAAGGTCGTCGAGCAGGGCACGGAGCGCGGCGTGACGGGCCTCCCGCTCCAGCCGTTCGAAGCGCTTCTGGATGCGCCCCTTCACGCCCGGCGGCCAGCTCTCGGCGAACGACTCCTCCAGCCGCGCGAGCTCCTCCTGGTGGGCGGCCTTCGCGAGCTGCTGCTGCCGGGCGGCCCAGCCGACGAGCTCCTTCGCGAGGGGGACCGCGATCCCCGGCCCCTCCTCGGCGAGCCGGCGGACGATGTCGAGGTGACGGTCGCGGCCGAGCTGGCCGTTCGCGTCCTCGTCGTGCGCGGCGAGCTCGCCGGCGAGCATCTCGAGCCGCTCCGGAGAGCCCATCGCCGCGCGGACGAGGTCGGCCCGCCGTCCTGCCGGCACCCCGAGCGCCTCCGCGCGTGCCTCGAGGGCCGACGGCGCCCAGGGCACGAAGTCGACCCGGCGACAGCGGGAGACGACCGTGTCGAGCAGCGCGCTGTCGTCCTCGGCCTCGAGGACCCACACGACCGACGCGGGCGGCTCCTCGAGCACCTTCAGGAAGGCGTTCTGCGCGCCCTCGTTCATCCGGTCGGCTGCGACGATCCGCAGCACCCGTCGACGCCCTTCGGCGAGCGTGCGCGTCGCCGTCGCGATCCACTCCTCACGCACGGCCTCGACGACGTGCCAGGCGCCCTCCGGTTCCAGGTGGATCGACGCCGGGTGACGTCCCTCCGCGATGCGGCGGCACGTCGAGCAGCGGCCGCAGGCGTGGGGCTCAGAGTCGGGGCAGTTCAGGTCGGCGGCGAGCGCCTCGGCGGCCTGACGCTGTCCGACGGACGCCGGCCCTACGAGGAGCCAGGCGTGTGGGACCTCCCCCGCCGCGACCGCTCGCCGGAGGATCCGCGTCGCCGCCGGCTGACCGACGACCGCGCCCCACAGACCCTCGGCGGCCCCTGAACCCTCGTCACTCATTCCGGACCCCGCCCCGCTCCGGCGCCTTCTCCGCCGGTCGGGCCCAGGAGCTCGAACACGGCCTCCGCCACCTGCTCGTGGACCTCCGGGACGGGGCGCGACGCGTCGAGCACGACGAAACGGAACGGCTCGTCGGCGGCGCGCTGCCGGAATGCCGCGTTCACGCGGTCGTGGAAGGCGAGACCCTCGGCCTCGAGCCGGTCGGGAACCTCGCTCGCGCGGCGGAGCCCCTCGTCCGCTTCGATGTCGAGCAGCACGACGAGGTCCGGCAGGAGCCCGCCGGTGCCCCATCGGTTCAGCTCCTCGACCTCCGACTCCCCGAGGTCCCGGGCGATGCCCTGGTAGGCGACCGAGCTGTCGATGTAGCGATCGGTGAGGACGACCATGCCCTTCTCGAGCGCAGGGCGGATCACCTCCTGCGCGTGCTGCGCCCGCGCGGCGGCGTAGAGGAGCGCCTCCGCCCGCGGGTCCACCGTCGTCGCCGGGTCGAGGAGGAGGTCGCGAACCCGCTCGCCGAGCGGGGTCCCGCCGGGTTCACGGGTAACGAGCACGTCGTGGCCCGAGTCGGTGAGGGCGTCGCGGAGGAGTCGGATCTGGGTGGACTTGCCCGCGCCCTCGCCGCCCTCGAAGGAGACGAGGACCCCCCCGGCCAGTGCCGGGTCGGGCTCGGGCGGGGTGACGTTCTCGTCCCCTGCCTCCTCGACCGACTCCTGCTGCCGCAAGGACCACAGAGCGCCGCCGACCGCGATCACCCCGACGATCATCATCGTGATCCGCACCCCTCCGATGTGGTAGCCGAGGCCGGACTCGATCCCGATGACACCGACGATCGCCGGCGCGATGACGAGGCTCGCGAAGATGGCGAGCCGCACGCCGGTGTTGAAGGCGGCGAAGGCGCGGCCGCGCACGCGGTCCTCGGTCGCCTCCTGGAGGAGCGTGTAGCCGGTGACGAACGCGAGTCCCGCCCCGAAACCGACGACCAGGGCCGCCGCGGCGGCGGTCCAGATGCCGGGCATGAAGGCGACGACGATCGTGAAGAGCCCACCGGTCGCGATGCCGGGCGCGAAGACGCGCTCCTTGCCGAAGCGGCGGGACGCGGGCTCTGACGCCACGAGTCCGATCGCCAGGCCCGTTCCGGTCACCGCGACGAGCAGCCCGAACGCGGTGCTGCCCGACCCGATGACGGTCACGAACAACTTGGCCACCGTGAACAGCGCCCCGCCCGCGAAGGCGGCGGCCATCACGCCGGCGATGAGCGCCCGGATCCGCGGTCGCGTCGCGATGAAGCGGAAGCCCTCCATGAGCTGTGACCAGGCGTCCACCTCCTCCTCGGGGTGGCGCTCCATGTGCCCGCGTCTCGGCATGTCCATGCGCGAGAAGAGGTAGGCGGACAACGCGAACGAGGCGGCGTTCGCCCAGATCGCGAGCGCCTCGGGACGGGACTGCAGGAACTCCCACCCGGAGAAGAGCCCCGCGATGCTCACGAAGACGGCGAGCAGCACCCCGCCGAGCGGCAGCGTCCCGTAGGTCACGGTGAGGTTGAGCTGGTTCGCGTGCACCAGCCGCTCACGCGGGACGATGTTCGGCAGGGTGGCCTCCTTCGCCGGGGCGAAGAGCATCGAGCCGATCTCGACCGCGAGCGACCCGACGAAGATGTGGAAGAAGCTGCCGGAGAAGGCGATGAGCGCCATGATCACGGCGCGTGAGAGGTCGGTGAGGACGAGGGTCCGCTTGCGGTCCCAACGGTCGGCGAAGACGCCGGCCACGGGTCCGAACAGCATGAGCGGGAGAATCCTCGCGATCATGACGCCGGAGAACGCGAACGCGGTCGCACGTGAGACCTGGCCGCGGCCGACGATCGTCTCCGTCAACGCGAGGATCGCGAACAGTCCGATCCAGTCGCCCGCGCTCGACACCGCGGTCGCGAAGAAGTACCTGCGGTAGCGCCGGTCGGCGAGCAGGTGGCGGTAGGTCGAGCGATCGGGGATGCCCTCGAGAAGGGCGCGCTCAGGATCCGACCGCACCCAGGACTCCTTGCTGCTCACCGTGCCTCCGACCGTTCAGCGGGAGGCTAACTCGTGGCGTTCGCATGCTCGGCGTTGCCGCCAACCTCGCGCGCGGCGACCTCGTCCCACAGAGGGCCCTCGTAGCCGGGGAGGTCCGGATCGAGACCCTCCACGCCCGCGACGACCGGGATCGTCACCACCCTCGGCTGCTCGAAGTCGTCGAGGTCGATGCTGTGTGGGTCCTCGGGGTTCGAACACGTCGCGACCGGGCGCTTGCGGTTGCGGGGAGGGGGCTTGAGGGGCGCCCCGCACTCGGGGCAGGGATCGCGCAGGGGAATCGTCCAGACCGCGAAGTCGCAGTCGGGATAGCGGCTGCAGCCCACGAACGGCTTGCCGCGGCCGGTCCGCCGCTGGTCGAGGCGACCCTCGCCGCACTTCGGGCACCGGAAGGGCGTGCGAGCGGAGACGTTCACGATGCCCTTGCACTTCGGGTAGTCGACGCAGCCGTAGAAGGCGCCGAAGCGTCCCGTCCGCCGCGCCATCGGCTTCCCGCACTCGGGGCAGCGGACGCGCTCGTCGGGCTCGGGCTCCGGCTCGGGCTCGGTCGGGCGGCCCTCGGCATCGAGGGGCAGGGTCCCCTCGCACTCCGGCCAGCGCGAGCAGGACGCGAACCACTGCTTGGACTTCCCCGAGAACACCTTCTCCATCGGCGAGCCGCACTCGGGGCACTCCGCGGCGGGCACGAGCGGGAGCCGCGGGCGTTCCGGCTTGCGCTCGCGCACCCACTCGTCGACCTCGTCGAGGAACTCGCGGACCATCGATGTCCAGGTCTCGTCGCCCTGGGCGATCTCGTCGAGCTCCTCCTCCATGCGCGCCGTGAAGCCGACGTCGACGACCTCGCCGAAGTGGGCCTTCAGGAAGGCGGTGACCACCTCGCCGAGCGGCGTGGGCGCGAAACGCCGGCTGTCGAGCACGACGTACTCACGCGCGAGGATCGTGGAGATGATCGACGCATAGGTCGACGGCCGCCCGATCCCCTCCGCCTCCAGCGTCTTCACGAGGGTTGCCTCGGTGTAGCGCGGGGGCGGCTGCGTGAAGTGCTGGTTCGCGACGAGCTCTGCGAGCGTCAGGACCTGGCCCTCCTCCAGGTCGGGGAGGCGGTCGCTGCGGCGGCCGTCGTCGCCGGCGTCGTCGTCGCGGCCCTCCTCGTAGACCGCGATGAACCCGTCGAACTTCAGCACCTGTCCGGTCGCGCGGAAGAGCAGCTCGGTGCCGTCCTCCTCCGTGCCGACGATGTCCGCCGAGAGCTGGTCGAACACGGCGGGCGCCATCTGCGTCGCCACGGTCCGCTGCCAGATCAGCTCGTAGAGGCGGTGCTGGTCGCGGTCGAGGTGGCGGCGGACCGCGTCGGGGGCGCGTCGCGCCGAGGTCGGCCGGATCGCCTCGTGCGCCTCCTGGGCGCGCTTGCCGCCCTTGTAGCGGCGCGGCTTGTCGAGGCCGTAGCGGTCGCCGTAGCGCTCCCGCACGAGCTCGTTCAGCTCGCGGAGCGCGGCGTCGGCGAGGTTCACCGAGTCGGTCCGCATGTAGGTGATGAGGCCGGTCTGGCCCTCCTGTCCGAGCGCGACCCCCTCGTAGAGCTGCTGGGCGAGCGTCATCGTCTTCTTCGCCGAGAAGCCGAGCTTGCGCGCCGCCTCCTGCTGGAGGGTCGAGGTCGTGAAGGGCGGGGCGGGGTTGCGCTTGCGCTCGGAGCGGCGGACCTCGCGGACGGTGTAGGTCGCGACCGCCTCGCAGCGGTCCTTCAGCGCCTCCGCGGCCTCCGCGTCGGAGACGAGCAGGTAGTCGGCCTCCGCGGCCGCGGCCGCATCGCCCGGTGCTGTCTCCTCCGCGCGACCCGCCGCCTTCTCCGCGGCCTTCTCGAGGTCGCGGGGAGTGGCGAGCCGCCGGTCTCCCACCGTGTGGAGGCTCGCGTCGACGCGAGGATGGTCCCCCTCCTCGCGGAGACGGAAGTCGCCGTCGAAGCTCCAGTACTCCTGCTCTACGAAGGCGCGGATCTCGTTCTCGCGGTCGACGATGAGGCGGAGCGCAACGGACTGGACGCGCCCGGCGGAGATCCCCGCGGACACGGTGCGCCACAGGACGGGCGAGAGCCGGTAGCCGACGATCCGGTCGACCGCGCGGCGCGCCTGCTGCGCGGCGACGAGGTCGGCGTTGACCGGGCGCGGCGCGGCGAACGCCTCGAGGATCGCCTCCTGGGTGATCTCGTCGAACGTCACCCGGTTCGGGTCGTCCGGGTCGAGGCCGAGCAGCTCCGCGACGTGCCAGGCGATCGCCTCGCCCTCACGGTCGAGGTCGAGCGCGAGCCAGACGTGGGCGGCGTCGCGCGCCGCCTTCCTCAGGGTGTCGACGTGCTTCCTCGACGCGGCCGGCACCTCGTAGACGAGGTGCACGTCGCCGTCGCCGTCGCCGACCTCGACCGCGAAATCGGACTTCGGCAGGTCGCGGATGTGCCCGTACGACGCGACGACGCGGTACCCCTCGCCGAGGTACCGCTCGATCGTCTTCGCCTTCGTCGGCGACTCGACGACCACCAGTTGCGTGCCGTTGCGTGCCATCGGCGGCGAACGGTGGAGTAGCGGCAGGGGCGTGTCAACTCTCCGTCACCTGCTTCGGACGAGGCCCCGCAGGGGCCGGGTCGGAGTGCGCCGTGCGGCGGGCGCACGTCGGGTCGCCGCAGAGGGCTCCCTAGACTCCCTGCCTGATCCGCCGAACCGGTACAGAATGAACACCACGACCCTCCAGCGCGTGGAGGCCGCCTTCCGCCGGGTCCGCAGCGAACTGCTCATCGGGCGGGCGAGCAGCTCGGTGATCCTCGGGCTGGGCGCTGGCGTCGGGTTCGTCACCGGGCTCGCCGCGGCGGCGTTGATCGCGGTCATCCGCATCGGGCAGAGGGTCGCCTGGCCGAACGACCCCGGATGGCTCGCGGTCATCCTCGTCCCCACGGTGGGCGCCCTCCTCGTCGGCGTCCTGCTGACCTACGCCTTCCCCGAGAGCAGCGGCAGCGGCGTCATCCAGACGATGCGGACGGTGGCGCTGCGCGGGGGGCGCTTCCGCGTCCGCGTGCCTTTCGGCGGCGTCCTGAGCTCGGGGCTCGCGCTCGGCACCGGTGCGTCCGGCGGTCGCGAGGGCCCGATCGTGCTCATCGGCGGGTCGATCGGGTCGATCGCCGGGCGGCTGTTCGCGCTCACCGACGAGGGCATCAGGACGCTCGTCGCAGCCGGTGCCGCCGCCGGCATCGGGGCGTCGTTCAATGCCCCGATCGGCGGGATGCTCTTCGCGATCGAGCTCATCATCGGCGAGTTCCGCGCCCAGGCCATGCAGGTGATCGTCGTCGCCTCGGTCGTCGGTTCGGTGACAGCCAGGCAGATCGTCGGACCGGAACTGGTCTTCCGCCCACAGGAGGCCTACGGGCTCAACGACCCGCGCGAACTCCTGCTCTACGCCCTCCTCGGGCTGGCAGCGGTCGGCGTCGGCCTCGCGTTCATCCACGCCGAGGATCTCGCCAAGCGCTTCTTCGCCCGTCTCCGGGTCTGGCGCCCGGCGAAGCTGGCGCTGGGAGGCCTCGGGGTGGGCCTCGTCGCGCTCGCGATCCCCGAGGTCCTCGGCACCGGGTCGCGGCTCCCGCCGGTCCCCGGCGCGGTGCTGAACCCCATCCAGCACATGCTCGACGGCGGCTTCGGCGTTGGATGGGCGGCGGTCGGCCTCCTGCTCCTCCTCGCGGCCGCGAAGCTGACCGCCACCGCGCTCTCGATCGGGAGCGGCAACGCGATCGGCACCTTCGCCCCGGCGCTGTTCGTCGGGGCGGCCGTCGGAGGTGCGGTCGGCCACATGGCCGAGACGCTGCTGCCCGGGGCGGGGGTCCAACCGGGAGCATTCGCCGTCGTGGGCATGGCGGCCGCGTTCAGCGCGGTCGCCCACGCGCCGTTGACCTCGATCCTCATCGCGTTCGAGCTCACGGGCGACTACGGGCTCGTCCTGCCGCTCATGCTGGCCGCTGGCCTGTCGGTGTTCGTAATCCAGAGGATCCAGCCTCTGTCGGTCTACTCGTTCCCGCTCAAGAAGGAGGGCATCGTCTACGCGGAGCCCTCCGACGTGGACATCATGCAGACGGTGACGGTGGGCGAGATCATGACCCGCGACCCCGACCTGGTCCCTCCGTACCTGTCGCTGCCGCAGCTCCGCGAGGAGTTCGAACGGACCCGGCACCACGGGTTCCCGGTGGTGGAGGACGGGGACCGGCTCGTCGGCGTTGTCACCCTCACGGATCTCGCCGAGGGGCAGCGCAGGGTCGCGTCCGGGGTCGAGCCGCTGCCCCGTTTCGTGGCGGACATCTGCACGCGCCGGCCGATCACCGTGACCCCCGACGATCCCGTCTTCCGTGCGCTGCGGCGGATGGCCGCCCTGGACGTCGGCCGACTCCCCGTCGTCGCCGCGGACGACCACGGCCGCTTCGTCGGTCTCCTACGACGGTCCGACGTCGTGGCCGCCTACCAGCGCGCGGTCACGAGGAGCCTCGGTGTCCAGCAGCGCCGGGAGGCCTCGCGACTGCGGGACCTCCTCGACGCGCAATTCGTCGAGCTCGTTGTGTCCGCCGACGCCCCCGCTGCCGATCGCGAGGTGCGGGAGATCCGTTGGCCGCGCCGGACGATCCTCACGAGCATCAGGCGTCGCGGGGAGCTCATCCTCCCCCACGGCGACACCGTGCTCGAGGCGGGCGACGAGATCGTCCTCCTGACCGATCGCGACTCCGCGCCCGAGGTCCAGCGGCTTCTCGCCGGCGACGTCTCCGGAGGCGACTGACACCATCAGTCGGGGGGCTGCGCGCCGCGCAGCTGCGAAAGACTTGTGGGGCTGCGCTCTGCTTCTTGAGCCCCCCGAACCCCCCCAGTCAGGCGGTCCAGGGGCGTGTCCGCTACGCTCCCGCCCAGATGGCGGGACCACCGGTCCCGCCCTTCCACTGTCGCCAGGCGGATCCGGCACGGTCGCGCTCCTGCGGCCCCACGGAGGACCCGGCGCCTCCTGCGGCAGCGACAACAGAGACCGCCCGACGCCCACCGCATCAGGAGGCGATGCCGACGTGGACGCAGTCCCCTACCTGGCCGTGGCGGCCGCCGTCGCCGGGCTGCTGCTCGCGACGTACTTCTCCCGGGACGTGAGGAAGGCGGACGAGGGCACCGAGCGCATGCGCGAGATCGCCGCGGCGATCCGTGAGGGCGCGATGGCGTTCCTCCGGCGCGAGTACCGCTGGGTGGCGGTCTTCGTCGCCGCGATGGCCGTCCTCATCTTCGTCGTCCTCCCGTACGGGCGCTGGGGCTCGCTCGCGTACCTGACCGGGGCGGTCTTCTCGGCGACGGCGGGCTTCGTCGGGATGCGCATCGCCACCGCGGCGAACGTCCGCACCGCGAACGCCGCCCGGCACGGGGCGCAGAGGGCGCTCCCGCTCGCCTTCCGGGGCGGGGCGGTCATGGGCTTCACGGTCGCCGGGCTCGGCCTGCTCGGGATGTCGCTCGCCTACCTCGTCTTCGTCCAGTGGCTCGGGGTGGACGACGCGTTCCAGGTGGTCGCGGCCTTCGGCCTCGGCGCCTCGTCCATCGCGCTGTTCGCCCGCATCGGTGGCGGCATCTACACGAAGGCCGCCGACGTGGGCGCCGACCTCGTCGGCAAGGTCGAGGCCGGGATCCCCGAGGACGACCCGCGCAACCCCGCGACGATCGCGGACAACGTCGGCGACAACGTCGGCGACGTCGCCGGCATGGGCGCCGACCTCTTCGAGTCGTACGCCGGCGCGATCATCGCCCCCATGGTGCTCGCCGCTCTCCTCTTCGCCGGCACCGGCCTCGAGGGAGGGGGACAGATCGACGCCGCGGCGTTCACACCGTTCCAGAAGGCGACCCTCCTCTACCCGCTGCTCATCGGCGCGATCGGGATGGTCGCCTCGATCATCGGCGCCCTGCTCGTCCGCGGGCGCAAGGGCGTGAGCCTGTCGCGCCAGCTGCACCGCGGCACGAACGTCGCGATGGTCCTCACCGCCGCGGCCGCGTTCGGTGGCGCCTACTGGCTGTTCGGCGCCGCGACGCCCGAGGTGACGGCCCCCTGGCTCATGGCGATGACGATCGTCTTCGGGCTCGTCGCCGGCTACCTCATCGGCTTCACGTCCGAGTACTACACGTCCGACCACTACCAGCCGGTCAAGAAGCTCGCCGGCCAGTCCGAGACCGGTCCGGCGACCGTCATCATCGGCGGCGTCGCCGACGGGATGCTGTCGACGGTCGCCTCGGTCGTGCTCGTCGTCGGGGCGATCGGTCTCTCGTACTGGGCCGGCCAGGCTGCGGTCCCCGACGTCGCGGCGTCGGGCATCTACGGGGCGGCGCTCGCCGCGATCGGGATGCTCGCGGCGATCGGCGCGGTGGTCGCGGTCGACGCCTACGGACCGATCTCCGACAACGCCGGCGGCATCGCGGAGATGGCGCACCTGCCGCCGGAGGTTCGCGAGGTGACCGACTCCCTGGACTCCCTCGGCAACACGACGGCCGCGATCGCCAAGGGGTTCGCGATCGGCTCCGCGGCGCTCACCGCGCTCGCGCTCTTCAAGGCCTACAGCTTCGCCGTTGGACCGGAGGACGGGACCGGCATCCTCCTCGACATCCAGAACGTCGACGTGACGATCGGGCTCTTCCTCGGGGCGATGGTGACCTTCGCGTTCGCGGCGCTCACGATGAAGTCGGTCGGGCGCGCGGCGAACAAGATGATCGTCGAGGTCCGCCGTCAGTTCGCCGAGATCCCCGGCCTGCGGGAGGGTCGTGAGGATGTCTGGCCCGAGTACGCCCGCTGCGTGGACATCTCCACCGCGGCGGCGCTGCGGGAGATGATCCTGCCCGGCTCCCTCGCTGTAGCGCTGCCGCTCGTCATCGGTCTCTTCAGCGCGGAGGCCCTCGGCGGCTTCCTCGCCGGAGCGCTCGTGACCGGCTTCCTCCTCGCGATCTTCATGGCGAACGCGGGCGGCGCGTGGGACAACGCGAAGAAGTTCATCGAGGCGGGCAACCTCGGCGGCAAGGGCTCCGACGCGCACAAGGCGGCCGTCGTGGGCGACACCGTCGGCGACCCCTTCAAGGACACGAGCGGCCCGGCGATGAACATCCTCATCAAGGTGATGACGATCGTCGCCCTGGTCTTCGCCCCCATCTTCATCTGACGGAGGCGGGTGGCCGGGTCGGTCAGAGGACGCGGCCGAGGGCGATGACCCAGGGGCGCTCGCGGTCGAGGAGGGGGTCGGGGTGGATCTCCACCCGGAGGTCCTGGATCCCGTGCGAGGCGAGCATCGCCGCCACCTCCTCCTCGGTCGCGTCCGACCGGTAGATCTCGCCGAGGATCGGGTCGTCGACCCGCTGGAGGTCCCCTGAGCCCCTGATGCAGGCGAAGTACACGGGCCCCTTGTCGAGGTGGCTCAGGAGCAGGGCGAAGGTGTCCCGCCAGGCCGCCCGCGGCAGATGTGCGAACGCGCCGTTCATCCACAGGCCGGCGAAGACGCGCCGCCGGAACGGCAGCCGGTCGTACGGCGCCTGGACGAGAGGGTCGCGCGGCAGAAGCATGCGTGCCTCCTCGAGCGCCCCGAACGCGAGGTCGACCCCCACCGGACGCAGCCCCCGGTCCCGCAGCGACCGGAGATCGCTCGCCGGGCCGCAGCCGACGTCGAGCACGAGCGCCCCCCGGTCGGCGAGCTGCGCGAACCGCCGGACGTCCTGGAGCGGCCGCCGGTGGCGGAGGTGCTCCTGGAACTCGCGGGCGTTCTTGCCGTATGCGGCGATGCTGCGCGCGATGCGTTCGTCCTCGACCCCGGGGACGGTCGCCTCCTGCGCCACGTCCGCTCCTCGGTCGGGGACGGCGCGAGCCTACCGAGCGGCCCGACGTCCGAGTTGCCGCGTCGGGCGCGGATGACCGACCGGGCGGACCCCGATCGGTGACCCCTTCCTAAGGACGGGGAGGTCTTCCTCGTCCAGAGCAGGCCGATCACGACCCTCGGAGGGGCCGAGGCGGCCGACGCCAGGCCCGAGCACGAGGCGCTCGCGGACGTCGACGTCCTCGTCGAGGGGCTCGCGGCCTCCAAGGGATACGCCGCCGGGAGAGTGCGGGTCCCCGGAGGAGGACGAGCGCTTCGACGAAGGTGACATCCTCGTCGCCGAGATGACCGCGCCCGACTGGGTGCCGATCATGAGCCGGGCGGCCGCCTTCGTCACGGACGCCGGCTTCGGCATCACGTCCGTGTCGGTGAGCGCCGACACCGCCGTGCAGGCGCGCCAGATCATCGCCGCCGCGGAGCGCCGCGTGCTGCTCGACAGCGCGCGAGCTACGGCCGGGGCGCGTCCGGCTGAGCGAGTTCTCGCGGCTCGTCGGAGAGGACGGACCGAGCCGGTATCTTCCCGGCGTCCGCGGTCCGGAGTCTGGCGCTGCACGTCCACACCCTGCGCACACTCGCCGTCCTCGCCCTCCTCGCCGGCATCGCCGTGGGATGCCGGGGGGAGGCGCCGACACCCGACAGCGCGTCCGGGACGGCGTCCCCTACCCCCACGCCCACGCCGACCCCGAGCCCGACGCCCGAGCCGCCGGAGCCTGAGGTGGCGCTCGAGACCGTCGGGGTCAGCAACGCTCCCCACGTCTTCGGCCGCGCCCCGGACCGCGAGATCGACGCCGCGGCCGTCGACCGCTTCACCGGCCGCGTCATGGCGTGGCTCGACAAGCATCTCCTCGACCTGCGTCGGGGCGGGACGGGGATGCTCGACGCGGTCGCCGCCGATCACCTTCTCGACGGCGGGAGCCCCGACGCGCTCGCCGCGGTGACAACGGACCTCGTCCCGCCCGGCCTGGACATCGTCGCCGTCTCCTACGACATCCGGGTGGCCGCCGACGGGCCGCCGGAGTGGCTCGTCGCCGCGGTGGTGACCACGGCCGCGGACGGGTCGCTTCAGGCCGCCCACTTCGTCTTCGTTCCGAGCGACCAGGGCCCACGGCTCGTCGCGGCGGGACCAGGAGGCGCCGCATGAGCAGGCGCGCGCGGATCCTCAGCCTCATGCTCGCGGCGGTGCTGACCTTCGGTGCCGCGGCCACCGCCGGTGCGGTCGCGGTTCAGGCGTTCCTCCGCGCCCCGATCGGATCCGACGGGGTCACGACGATCCTGCTGCTCGGCTCCGACTCGGGTCCGATGCGCAACAGCGACCCGATGCGGGGGCGCGCCGACGCCTTCCACGCGCTCGTGGTGTCAAAGGACGGGCGGCACGCGACGTTCCTGAACTTCCCGCGGGACTCCTACGTGAACGTGCCGGGCATGGGGCGCACGAAGCTGAACGCCTGCCTCGTGAACGGCCCGGACAACTGTGTGCGGGCGGTGGAGCAGAACTTCGATCTCGACGTCGACCACTGGGTCCTGACCGACTTCCGCGGCCTCATGGCCGCGGTGAACCGCCTCGGCGGCATCGTCGTCGACGTCCCCCAGCGCCTCACCGACGGCGGCGAGGACATCGACCCCGGCAAGCAGCGCCTCAACGGACCCAAGGCGCTGACGTGGACACGTGACCGCAAGCACCGCCCGAACGGCGACTTCACCCGCAGCGAGGCGCAGGCGGAGCTCCTTCAGGTCGCCCACGCCCAACTCCTCGACGAAGGTCTCTCCGTGCGGCGGATCGCAGAGCTCGTCGGGATCCTGCGGCAGACGACGGTGACCGACGCATCGCCGGAGACCATCCTGAAGCTCGCCTACCTGGCTGCGACCTTGTCGCCGGAGAACGTCGACAACGTGACCATGCCGGGGAGCGCCGGATGGGCCGGCAAGGCGAGCGTGGTCTTCCTGAAGCAGGAGGCCGACAACCTCATCGGTGACGTCGCGGTGGACGGCATCGTGGGGTCGCTCGACTGATGGGGGGTTCGGGGGGCTCAAGGAGTCGAGCGGAGCCACACGAGTCTCCCGTGGCTGCGCGAGACGTAGCCCCCCGACTGATGGACCCGAGGGAGGTCCTGGAGCTCGTCGCGCGAACCACGACCGCGGAGGACGAGGCCGAGCGGCTCGTCCACCTCCGCCGGCTGCCGGCCCGCAGGCCGCGGGAGGAGCCGCTGCCGGACGACCTTGCCGAGGTGCTGCGTGGTCGCCTGGAGCTGCTCGGCGTGCGGGGCCTCTACGCCCATCAGGCGGCCGCGATCGCCCTGGCACGATCGGGGCAGCATGTCGTGGTTGCGACCGGGACGGCGAGCGGCAAGAGCCTTGCGTATCAACTGCCGGTCGCGGAACGGCTCGTCGCCGACGACCGGGCGACGGCCCTCTACCTGTCGCCGACGAAGGCGCTCGCGCGCGACCAGCTCCGCGCGTTGCGCGAGTGGCGCCTCCCGCAGATCCGTGCGGCGACGCTCGACGGGGACACGCCGCGGACGGAACGGGACGCGATCCGGCGCACCGCGAACGTCGTCCTGACGAACCCCGACCTCCTCCACGTCTCGGTCCTCCCCGACCACGCCCGCTGGGCGGACTTCCTGCACCGGCTCGCGTTCGTCGTGGTGGACGAGTGTCACGTCGCGCGGGGCGTGTTCGGCAGCCACGTGGCCCTCGTCCTGCGGCGGCTCCGGCGCCTCGCCGGGCGCTACGCCGCCGAGCCGACGTTCGTGCTCGCCTCGGCGACCATCGGGAACCCCGGCGAGCACGCCACGACGTTGACGGGACTCCCCGTCACGGCGGTCGTGGAGGACGGCTCACCGCGGGGCGCGCTGGACGTCGGGCTCTGGCAGCCACCGCTGGTCGACGACGTCGAGGGCACCCGGCGGTCAGCGGTCGGTGAAGCGGGAGAGGTCCTCGCCGCCTTCGTCGGCGCCTCCGTCCAGACGCTCGTCTTCACGACGAGCCGGCGCGCCGCCGAGGTCGTAGCGATGGTCGCGCGGGACCGCCTCGGCGACTCGCCCCTCGCCGACGCCGTGGCCTCCTACCGGGCCGGCTACCTCCCGGAGGAGCGGCGCGAGCTCGAGCGCCGCCTCGTGGACGGCGACATCCTCGGGCTCGCCGCGACGTCCGCACTGGAACTCGGCATCGACGTCGGTGGCCTCGACGCGGTCATCCTCGCCGGCTATCCGGGGACGGTCGCTTCGTTCTGGCAGCGCGTCGGACGCGCCGGGAGGGCCGGCGGGGCGGCGACCGGCGTCCTCGTCGCCGGCGACGACCCACTCGACCAGTACCTCGTCTCGCATCCCGGGGATCTGCTCGACCGCGCCCCGGAGGACGCGATCGTCGACCCTGCGAACCCGTACATCCTCGGGCCTCACCTCCGCTGCGCCTGCCAGGAGGAGCCTCTCGCCGACGAGGACAGCGGACGCTGGTTCGGGGACGGCGCGGGCGAGCTCCTCGCCGCCGACGTGGAGGCCGGCATCCTCCGGAGCCGCGGCGGTCGCTTCTTCTGGCTCGGCCGCCGCCGTGCCGCGATGGAGGTCGACCTCCGCTCCGCCGGCGGGGAGCCCTTCGTGATCGTGGACATCGAGACCGGGGCGCTCGTCGGCGACGTCGACGAGTCGCGGGCGTACCGGCAGGTCCACCCGGGGGCGGTCTACGTCCACCAGGGGCGCCACCACGTCGTCGAGCAGCTCGACGTGGGGGGTCGCGTCGCGACCGTGCGCGAGAACCCGACGGTCGCCTACACGACCCGGGCGCGCGCGACGACCGACGTCTCCGTCCTCGAGGTCCTCGAGCGGCGCACCCGGACACGGACCGAGGTGGGGCTCGCCCGGGTCGAGGTGACGGACCGGGTGACCGGCTACGACGTGCTCGACCGGACCCACCGGTGCCTCCTCGACCGCGTCGACCTGGACCTCCCCGAGACGCGCCTCCGCACCGTCGCCGTCTGGTGGACCCTGCCGCCCGACGCGCTCACCGACGCCGGGATCCCCCCGACGCGGGTCCCCGGATCCCTCCACGCGGCCGAGCACGCCGCGATCGGACTGCTGCCGCTCATCGCGCTGTGCGACAGGTGGGACATCGGCGGGCTGTCGACGGCGCTCCATCCCGACACCGGCCTGCCGACGATCTTCGTCTACGACGGCTACGCGGGCGGGGCCGGGCTCGCGGAACGGTCGTTCCGACGGCTCGAGGAGCACCTCCGCGCGACGCGGGACGCGATCACGGGCTGCGGCTGCCGGTCGGGCTGCCCCTCCTGCGTCCAGTCACCGAAGTGCGGCACCGGCAACGAGCCGCTCGACAAGGACGGTGCGATCGCGGTGCTCGATCTCGTCCTCGCGTGAGGTCTGACGCTCCATCGCCGTGTATAGGCCGTCGGGGGCTTGGGGGTGCGGGAACCCGTCGCCCTCCCGGCCCGCTTCCCGGCTCCATCGCCGTGTATCGG
>JBOHEE010000269.1:0-2732 GCA_050700895.1 Nitriliruptorales bacterium
CGCCCTTCCCGCCGGCGCCGCCCCCGACCTCCTGGGCCGCGGGATGGAGGATCGCGCGCGCCTCCAGCCCCCTGCCGGCGAGGTCCGGCGACAGGACCGCCACGAGCTGCGCCTTGCCGTCCTCCGAGGCCGCGCCGAGCACGACGACGGCGCGGTCCCCCAGGTTGCCGCGGACCTCGAGTGCGAGCTGGCGCAGCTCGTTGGCGTCGACCCCCTCGACCTGCCGGGCGAGGAGCACGAAGCCGTCCAGCCGCTCCGCCTCGACGGCGAGGTCACGGGCCCGCTGCGAGAGCTGCGCCTCGCGGGTCCGGCCGATCTTCCGCTCTGCGTCCCGCAGGCGCCCGAGCAGGCCCTGGAGGCGCTCGACCGCCTGGTCGGGGCTCACGTCGAGGAGACGCGCGACCTCCTCGGCCACCAGTCGCTCACGGGCGGCGTGCCGGTAGGCGTCCTCGCCGGTGAGGGCCTCGATGCGGCGCTGGTTCGCCCCGATCGACTCCTCCCGGACGATCACGAGCCCGCCGACGCGGGCCGCGGAGGGCACGTGGGTGCCGCCGCAGAGCTCCTTCGAGAAGTCGCCGATGGTCACCACGCGGACGATGTCGCCGTACTTCTCGCCGAAGAGCGCCACCGCTCCGCTCGCCCGCGCCTCGGTGAGGGGCATCTCGTCGGCGACGACGGCGGGGTCGGCGAGCAGCCGCCGGTTCGCCACCTCCTCGACCTCCGCGAGCCGCTCCGGCGGGACCTGCTCGAAGTGGGGGAAGTCGAAGCGCAGCCGGCCGGCCTGGACGAGCGACCCGGCCTGCTGGGCGTGGCCGCCGAGGATGTCCTTCATGGTCGCGTGCAGGACGTGGGTCGCGGAGTGGCTGCGGGCGGTCGCGGCGCGCAGGTCCGCGTCGACGTGCGCGCGCACCGCCTGACCCGACGTGACCTCGCCGGCGACGACGACGGCACGGTGGACGATGAGGCCTTCGAGCGGCGCCTGGGTGTCGGTCACCTGGAGCCGGCCGGTGTCGGTCTCGAGCACGCCGGTGTCGCCGACCTGGCCGCCGCCCTCGGCGTAGAAGGGGGTGGCGGCCAGGACGACCCCGACCTCGTCGCCCTCCTCCGCCTGTCCGACGAGGCCACCGGGCGTCACGATCGCGCCGAGCGTCGACTCCTCCTCGGTCCGCTCGTAGCCGACGAAGGCGACCGGTCCGACGGCCTCGACCGCCTGCCCGTAGACGGACTGCGGGATGCCCTCGCCGCCCCGCCGCATCGCGCCGCGCGCCCGGTCGCGCTGCTCCTGCATGAGACGGTCGAACTCGTCCCGGTCGATGCCCAGGCCGAGGTCGTCGGCGATCTCGATCGTGAGGTCGACCGGGAAGCCGTACGTGTCGTGGAGCCGGAAGGCCGTGTCACCCGGGAGACGCTCCTCGCCGGCCTCCTTCGCCTCCGCGACCGCGTCCTCGAGGATCCCCATCCCCTGCTGCAGGGTGCGGCCGAAGTCGGCCTCCTCCGCCCCGGCGACGCGGGTCACGAGCTCCCGCTGCGCCTCGAGCTCGGGGTAGCCGGGGGCCATCGTCGCGATCGCGGAGTCCACCATCGGCACGAGGAGGTCCGCCTCGCGCCCGAGGACCCGGGCGTGGCGGACGGCCCGTCGCAGCAGGCGCCGGAGCACGTAGCCGCGGCCCTCCTTCGACGGCAGCACCCCGTCGGCGATCAGGAAGGCGACGGTGCGGGCGTGCTCGGCGATGACCCGGAGCGAGACGTCGGCGGTGGGCTCGTCGCCGTAGGTCGCCCCGGTGAGCTCCTGGGCCCGCTCGAGCATCGGCGCCAGGACGTCCACCTCGTAGATGGTGGGCGCGTCCTGCTTGACGACGGCCATCCGCTCGAGGCCCATGCCGGTGTCGACGTTCTGCTTCGGCAGGTCTTCGAGGACCGCGCCGGAGTCGTCGAGCCGGTACTGCATGAAGACGAGGTTGTAGTACTCGAAGTAGCGCTCGTCGTTCACTGCGGGCCCGCCTGCCTCGCCGAGCGCCTCCCCCCTGTCGTAGTAGAGCTCGCTGCACGGCCCCCCCGGCCCGGCCACGTGCATCCACCAGTAGTTGTCGTCCCAGCCCAGGGCCTGGATGCGCTCCCGCGGGAGGTCGGTCTCCTCCTCCCACAGCGCCGCCGCCGCCTCGTCCTCCTCGTAGACGGTCGCCCAGATCCGGTCGGGGTCGAGGCCGAGGTGCTCGGTCGAGAGCTCGTACGCCCACGCGATCGCCTGGCGCTTGAAGTAGTCCCCGAAGCTGAAGTTGCCGAGCATCTCGAAGAGCGTGAGGTGACGCGTCGTCTTGCCCACGTTCTCGATGTCGACCGTGCGGGCGCACTTCTGGAAGCTCGTCGCCCGGCTCATCTCCGGCGTGGAGTCGCCGAGGAAGTACGGCTTGAACGGAACCATCCCCGCGTTCGTGAGCAGCAGGGTCGGGTCGTTCGGGATGAGCGACGCCGACGGATAGCGCTTGTGGCCCCGCTCCTCGTAGAAGCGGAGGAACGTCTCCCGGATCGTGAACGAGTCCACGGTCGCCTCAGGCGGTCGGGAGCGTGGCGGTGCTGCCGGGTGTGTCCTCGACCCGGGCGGCTTCCTCGACGGACGGGACCTGGAAGCGCTCGCGCAGCTCCGCCTCCTTCTCCTCCGCCGCCTGGCGTCCCGCGGCGACGGCGCGCCGCAGCCGGTGCGAGGCGGTCGCGGCGGCGCGCCCGGCCTGCTC
>JBOHEE010000270.1:0-4390 GCA_050700895.1 Nitriliruptorales bacterium
TGCTCGCGCTCCTCGCCGTGCCGGTGCGGCTCGTCGGCTACCTCACGTGGGAGATCGCGCACAGCGTCGCCGGCTGGGAGCGTGTCGAGGAGATCCTCTCGATCACCGACGTGATCCGCTACGGAGAGCTTCCCGCCGCGACCGGCGACGGTGGCGCAGCCGTCACCGGCACGTCCGTGGAGTTTGGCTACGAGCCGGGTGTCCCCGTGATCGGCGGGCTGGAGCTCGACGTCCCGGCGGGCCGCACCCTGGCGCTCGTCGGCCCGACCGCCTCGGGGAAGTCCACGCTCGCCCAGCTCCTCGCCAGGCTCTGGGACCCCGACTCGGGCGCGATCCGTCTCGACGGGCGCGACCTGCGCGACCTCGGCCGGGGCGTGGTCCCGGGCGAGGTGGCCTTCGTGTCGCAGAACACCTTCCTCTTCGACGACACCGTCGAGGGCAACATCACGCTCGGCCTCGACGTCGACCAGGCGGACGTCGACGAGGCGGTGCGCCTCGCCGGTGCAGACACGTTCGTCGAGGATCTGCCGAACGGCTACGACACCCGCGTCGGCGAGCGGGGCGCGACCCTCTCCGGCGGGCAGCAGCAGCGGATCGCGCTCGCGCGGGCACTGGTGCGCCGCCCGCGGCTCCTCGTGCTCGACGACGCCACTTCCGCGGTGGACCCGAGCGTCGAGGCGGACATCCTGCGCGGCCTGAAGCACGCCGACCTGCCGTCGACGGTGCTCGTCGTCGCCTACCGCCGCTCGAGCATCGTCCTCGCCGACGAGGTCATCTACATCGAGGGCGGCCGCATCGCCGCCCACGGCACCCACGGGGAGCTCATGCGGAACCAGCCGGGCTACGTCGCCCTGCTCACCGCCTACGAGGACGACGCCGCGACCACGAGGTCACGATGAACGAGCGCATGTCGGTCGTCGAGACGCTCCGCCGTGCCGCCGGGATCGCCCCGGCGCTCGCGGCGGGTCTCGGCCTGACGCTCTTCCTCGCGATCCTGGGGACCGCGGGGCAGGTCGTCGTGCCGATCGCCATCCAGCAGGTACTCGACCGGGAGGTGTTCTCGGGAGGAGAGGTCGACGTCGCCGCCGTCGCGCTCCTCTGCGGCGCGGCCGCGACGGGGCTGCTCGTCGCGATCGCCGCGACGCGAGCCGCGATGTACCGGCTCGTCAGGGCGGCGGCGAACGGGCTCGCGGAGCTGCGGGTCGTCGCCTTCCGCCACCTGCACCGGCTGTCGATGCTCGATCTCCAATCGGAGCGACGGGGTGCCCTCGTCGCGCGGGTCACCTCCGACGTCGAGACCGTGAACGAGTTCCTCGAGTGGGGCGGCGTGGGGATGGTCGTCGGCGGGGCGCAGATCTCGATCGCTCTCGCCGTGATGCTCGTCTACGACTGGCGGCTCGCCGTGCTCGTTCTCGCCGCCGCGGTCGTGTACGGGGCGATGCTTCTCCTCTTCCAGCGCATCATCGCCCGCCAGTACGACAAGGTCCGGCTGCGGGTGGCCGACTCGCTGGCGGCGATCGGCGAGGCGGTCGCCGGTCTCCCCACCATCCGCGCCTATGGCGCCGAGGCCCGGACCCGTGCCCGCGTGGACCACGCCCTCGACGAGCAGTTCCGGGCCGAGTTCCGCGCCGGCGCGCTCGGGGCGGTGATGTTCTCGTCCGCCGAGCTCTTCGCCGCGTCGCTCACCGCTGGGGTCATCGCCGCCGGTGTGCTCCTCGCCGGCGGCATCACCCCCGGGATGCTCGTCGCGTTCCTGTTCCTCGTCACGCTGTTCATCGAGCCGGTCCAGATGGTGGTCGAGATCCTCGACCACGCGCAGACGTCGGCCGCCGGGCTGCGGCGCATCCTCGGGCTCATCGACATGCCGATCGAGGTCGCCGACCCCGAGGACGGCGTCGACCTGCCCGAGGGGCCGATCGACGTCGCCTTCGAAGGGGTCTCGCTGCGCTACCCGGGCGACGAGCGCGCCGCGCTCCTCGGCGTCGACGCGCACATCGACGCCGGGCGGCGCGTCGCCATCGTCGGCGAGACCGGCTCGGGCAAGACCACGTTCGCGAAGCTCATGACCCGCCTGCTCGACCCCACGGACGGTCAGGTCCGGCTGGCCGGCGTCCCGGCCGACCGGGTCCGCTTCGCGTCGCTGCGGTCACGGGTCGCGTTCGTGCCCCAGGAGGGCTTCCTGTTCGACGGCACGGTGGGGGACAACGTCCGCTACGGGCGACCGGAGGCCAGCGACGCCGAGGTCCGTCGCGCCTTCGAGGAGCTCGGCCTGGTCGCATGGCTCGACGATCTCCCAAGTGGGCTCGCCACCCGTGTTGGGGAGCGCGGCGGGCGCCTCTCCGCCGGGGAGCAGCAGCTCGTCGCCGTCGTGCGGGCCTGGATCGCGGCGCCGGACCTGCTCGTCCTGGACGAGGCGACGTCGGCGGTCGACCCGGCGCTCGAGGTGCGGCTGCGCCGCGCGATCCAGCGGCTCACGGCCGGGCGCACCAGCGTGACCATCGCCCACCGGCTCTCCACGGCAGAGGCCGCCGACGAGGTTCTGGTCTTCGACCAGGGTCGCCTCGTCCAGCGCGGCCAGCACGACGACCTCCTGGCGGGGGGCGGGGTCTACGCGGCGCTCCACGCCGACTGGTCGCTGGGAACCGCGATCTAGCTAGCCGAGGCTTAGCCGAGGCTTAGCCAAGGCTTAGCCATGCCTTAGCCAGCTCCAGCTGCCGATCAGGACACGCGCCCCTCACGGGAGAGTCCAGGCTCGCTTCGTGGCTCGGTCTACCGACGGTCGCGTGGCGGGTAGGGGTCGTTGCCCGGCTTGATGGTGTCCGAGTGCCGAATTCGCCCATCGCGGGCGTGGATGCGGACCTCGCCTCCGCCCTGGTTCTTCACGGTCTCCCGAGCCTTGGCGATGGCTTCACGCTGGGTCTGGCTCACCGAACTCGCCTTCTTGGCCTTGGGGGCCTTGACAGCCCATCGACCGTCGTCTTGGCGGACGACATGCCGCGTGACTGGTGCCTTCTTCGCCATGGTCGTCCTATTCGAGTAGACAACCGCACTAGCAAGTGTGCCTTGAACCGCCTACCTTGTCCATATGCAACTGTCATCCAAATCCGACGTTGACACCTCGCGGCAGGTCGAGGATCTCATCGAACGTGCCTGCAAGCTGGCCATCACCACCTCCCCCCGGGAGCAGGCAGAGTTCGTCGTGGATGCGATCGGAGCGCGGATGGTGACGGCGGCCGTCGGCTTGCGCGATGCCAGGGCCGTTCGTGCCTGGGCTCGCGGCGGCGACATCAAGGAAGCCGCAGCGCAACAGCGCTTGCAGGAGCTCTTCCAGGTCGTCTGGGCCATCTCAGAACGCTACTCGCCAGCAGTCGCCGCCGCGTTCGTGCGGGGCACCAATCCCTACCTCGGAGACCGGGCACCGCTTGTCGTGCTGGCCGACGAACCCCCAGAGAAGGGCGGTCCCGCGATCCTCGCTGCGGCCCGTCACCTGCTCGAAGATTGATCGAGCTCTGCACACGCGTGCCGCCCGCCACGGTGTGGCGGGTCCACGCCGACCCCGAGACGCTTCCACGACGTGTGGAGGACCCCGGCCCGAACCGCTACGACGACCCACGTCCTCACGCTTCAAATCGCTACTTGGTCCGCTACACGGCGACCACCCTTCAAGGGTGCCTCCTGGAAACCATGGCCTGGCTTCGACCCAACGATGAAGCCAATCAGCGCATCGACGACGTCATCGTCGACGGTGAGGATGCTGTGGAGCAGCCGACGCAGGCTGTCGACGACTACCTCGCGACGAGGCGCGTCGCAGCGGCCACGTTCCCAGATGATCAGTCCTTCGTCGACATCCACCACCCGGTCACCCTGCAGCTCCTCGACACGGACCTCAACGTGCAGCCGCTGCTCGACTCATCACGAGGTCGGGAAGTACTGGGAGAGCGAGGAGGCACGTCTCGTCCGCATCTCGACCAAGCTGCCGTCCTCCTCGCAAGTGAGTTCGGCCGTAAGGTGACCCAGCACTGCTCCCTTGCGATCTGGGATCAAGGAGGGCTGGCAGGAGTGGCCTACCGATCGCGGCATGACCTCACCGAATGGTGCTGGGCTGCGTACGACCGCGCCGACGTGAGCTTCGGCGGTGTGGAATCGCTCTCCCCCGACGTCCCTGAGCACCGCGAAGCGGTCTCCTCCGTTATCAAGCTATGGGGGCTCCCCACGCATCGTTGGAGCTAGTGGTGTGTCTCACTTTTAGTTGGTGATTGAGTGGAGGGTCTGTCGGGCTCTGGCGACCTTCTCCAGGATCGACTCTGCGGTGGCGGTCCAGACCAGGGTCTCAAGAACATCCCGCTGGCCATCGGACAGTGGCATGGGTGGCGTTGGAGGTCTCATGCCC
>JBOHEE010000271.1:0-3059 GCA_050700895.1 Nitriliruptorales bacterium
GCATAGGTCGAGAACTTGAACCCCTTCTCGTAGTCGAACTTCTCGACCGCGCGGATGAGCCCGAGGTTGCCCTCCTGGATGAGGCCGAGGAGGGAGAGACCGCGTCCGCGGTAGCGGCGCGCGACCGACACCACGAGGCGGAGGTTGGCCCGGACCATGTGCTCGTGCGCGCGCTCGCCGTCCCGGCGGATGGTCCGGAGGACCGCGCGCTGCTTCGGCTTGAGCGTGTCGAGATGGTCGGTGAGGAGCGCGGCCGCCTCGCCGCCCGCCCAGTAGCGCTTTGCCAGGTCGACCTCCTCCTCGGCGGTGAGGAGTTCGGTGCGTCCGATCCCGTCGAGGTACTGGCGGATCGAGTCGGTCGACGCGCTGAGCGGCCGGGGCGCCGGGTGCTCGCCGTCGGCGCTGAGGTCGTCCACGATCTGGAGCCCGAGCTCGCGGGCCTGCTGGGCGGTGATCTCGAGCCAGTCCGCGTCGTCGGTGATCGGGTCGAAGAGCTCGTTCAGCTCCGAGGTGAGGACGTAGCCGCGCTGGAGACCCCGCTCGAACAGGTCATGAAGCTCGGAGGAACGCGCATCGTTCACGATGCCGACGTCCTCCACGCGGTGCTCCCTCTCCGCTTCGAGCCGGACCCTCGGTGTCACGGGCCGGCGTTGGGCAACGGTATCGACTCCCCGGAGACGCGTGCCACGGCGGGCGCCTCGCGGAAGTGGCCATCACCTACCCTCCGTGCGGTGATCACACTCTCCGGCGTCTCCGTCAGCCACGGCACCCGCGCCCTCTTCACGGGCGTCGACCTCGTCGTCGCGTCTGGCGGCCGCACCGCACTCGTCGGCCCCAACGGCGCGGGCAAGACCACCCTGCTCGAGGTGATCGCAGGGGAGCGGATCCCCGACGCGGGGACGGTCAGCCAGGTGTCGGGCGTGCGCGTCGGACTGCTGCCGCAGGAGGTGGCGGAGACCGGCGGGCGCCCCGTCCTCGAGGAGGTCCTCGCCGCCTCTCCCGTCGCGCAGATCGAGCACCGCCTCCGGGAGATCGAGCAGGAGATCGCCGGCACCTCCGATGCCGCCGACCAGGAGCGGCTCGTCTCCGAGTACGGCCACCAGCAGTCCCGGTTCGAGCAGCTCGGCGGCTACGCCGTCGAGGCCGAGGCGCGCCGCATCCTCGCCGGGCTCGGGTTCTCCGACGCCGAGGTGGAAGGCGACGTCGGCGAGCTCTCCGGCGGCTGGATGATGCGCGTCGCTCTCGCGCGCCTCCTCCTCACCCATCCCGAGGTGCTGCTCCTCGACGAGCCGACGAACCACCTCGACCTCGACGCCGTCGCCTGGCTCGAGGAGTTTCTCTCCGCCTACGACGGGGCGGTCGTCCTCGTCAGCCACGACCGCGACCTCTGCAACGCACTCGCCGAGCGCGTCGTCGAGATCGTGAACGGCCGCGTCACCCTCTACACCGGCAACTACGACGACTACGTCGCCCAGCGCGAGCTACGCGTCCTCCAGCTCGAGGCAGCGAAGAAGAACCAGGATCGTCGCGTCGCGGAGATCGAGCGCTTCATCGAGCGCTTCCGCTACAAGAAGGACCTCGCCTCACGCGTCCAGAGCCGGGTGAAGATGCTCGCGAAGATGGAGCGCATCGAGCTGCCTCGGTCCCAGCGGACGCTGCGCTTCCGCTTCCCCGAGCCGCCCCGCGCCGGCCGCGACGTCGTCGCCCTCCGCGACGTCGCGAAGGCCTTCGACGACACGGTCGTGTACGACGGGCTCGACCTCGTTGTCGAGCGCGGGACGAAGGCGGCCCTGGTCGGCCCCAACGGCGCGGGGAAGTCCACGCTCCTGAAGGTCCTCGCGGGGGCCGAGGGGATCGACCGCGGCGACCGCGTGCTCGGTCACAACGTGACGGTGGGCTACTTCGCCCAGCACCAGGTCGAGGCGCTCGACCTCGACGCGACCGTGCTCCAGGAGCTCACCCGGGCGGTCGACACGCGCCGCGTCGACCCCCGGCGACTGCTCGGCGCGTTCCTCTTCTCGGGCGACGACGTGGACAAGCGGGTCCGGGTCCTGTCGGGCGGGGAGAAGAGCCGCCTCGCGCTCGCCAAGCTCCTGGCGCAGCCGCACAACCTGCTCTGCCTCGACGAGCCGACGAACCACCTCGACATGGAGAGCCGCGACGTGGTCGAGGAGGCGCTCGCCGAGTACCCGGGGACGGTCGTGCTCGTGAGCCACGACCGCCACCTCCTCCGCGAGATCACCGACACGGTCGTGGAGGTCGGGGGTGGCACGGCCGTCCTCCGGCTCGGGGGCTACGGGGAGTACCTGGCGCGCGGTGACGGCGGGGCGGGGCGGCCCGGCGCCTTCCGACGGGGGCAGGCGGATCAGGCGTCCGGCGACGACCGTGCCGAAAGGAAGCGCCGGGAGGCGGAGCGCCGCAATCGCCTCCACCGGGCGACGCGCGAGCTGAAGGCCGAGTTCGACGCGGTCGAGGAGCGCCTCCACGCGGCCGAGGCCGAGCTCGCCGGCCTCACGGCGCGACTCGCCGACGAAGCGACCTATGACGATCCTGACCTGGTCCGAGAGCTCTCACTCCAGCACGGCATCGTCGAAGACCGCGTCGCGGGCCTGCTCGAGGAGGGGAGAGGCTCGGGAGCAAGGTCGAGGAGGCGACACGGTCCGCTGAGATCGAAGCCGCCATGCCGGGACCGTGAAGCCCTCAGGCGATATGTCGCCTGAACCCTTCACGATCGACGTCAGACGACAAGGCCCTGGAGGCGGTCGAGGACGATGAGCACGTAGAGCTGGGTCTGGAGCACGTTCGGGATGCCACCCGCCCGGCGGACGGCTCCGGGGCCCGCGTTGTACGCGGCGAGCGCGAGATCGGTCGAGCCGAACGTGCGCAGCTGGAAGGACAGGTAGCGCGCCCCGCCCGCGAGGTTCTGGGCCGGATCGTGGGGGTCGACCCCGAGGCCACGGGCCGTTGCGGGCATGAGCTGGGCCAGCCCGACCGCGCCGGCGCTCGAGACCGCACCCTCGTGGAACGACGACTCCGTCCACACGACCGCGGCGAGGAGG
>JBOHEE010000272.1:0-4840 GCA_050700895.1 Nitriliruptorales bacterium
GGCGCGCCCGGCAGGACTCGAACCTGCAGCCTGCGGATTAGAAGTCCGCTGCTCTGTCCGGTTGAGCTACGGGCGCCGGAGTCCGGATAACCACCCGGACCGGCCCAACGGTACCCGTCAGGGGGTCCTTTCCCCTGCTTGTAGCCTCGCGACGTGGTCTCTCTCGCCGACGTCCAGGAAGCGACGCAGCGCATCGCGGGTGTCGCCCACCGCACGCCGGTCGTGACGTCACGGACGCTCGACGAGCGCACCGCCGCCACCGTCCTTCTCAAGGCCGAGAATCTCCAGCGCGCGGGCTCCTTCAAGATCCGTGGCGCGTACAACCGGATCGCGTCCCTCCCGGACTCAGTGCGCGAGCGTGGGGTCGTCGCGCCCTCGTCGGGCAACCACGCCCAGGCGGTCGCGCTCGCGGCCTCGCTCCTCGCGACCCCCGCGACCATCGTGATGCCGACCGACGCCCCGCCGGAGAAGCGGGCTGCGACCGAGGGCTACGGCGCCGAAGTCGTGACCTACGACCGCGCAACCGAGGATCGCCAGTCGATCGCGGAGGCGCTCGCGGAGGAACGCGGCGCGGCGGTCGTCCATCCCTACGAGGATCCCGCGGTCGTCGCTGGGCAAGGGACGACCGCGGTCGAGCTGATCGAGGACGCCGGGAGACTCGACGTGCTGCTGGTCCCGGTCGGCGGCGGGGGGCTCATCGCCGGCTGCGCGGTCGCGGCGACGGGGCTCTCCCCCGGGGTGCGCGTGTTCGGGGTGGAGCCCGTCCTCGCGGACGACACGCGCCGGTCGTTCGAGGCTGGCGAACGGGTCACGATCCCGCCTCCGGACACGATCGCCGACGGACTGCGTGCCTCGATCCCCGGGGACCTCTCCTTCTCCATCAACCGGGGACTGCTCGAGGGCGTCGTCTGCGTCAGCGAGGACGAGATCCTCGATGCGATGGCGTTCTCGCTCGAGCGCCTCAAGCTCCTGGTGGAGCCGAGCGGAGCGGTGGCGCTCGCGGCGCTCCTCGCGGGCCGGGTCGAGGTGTCCGGACGGCGCGTCGGGATCGTCCTGTCAGGAGGCAACATCGCGCCGGATCGTCTTGCCGGCGTCCTGCAAGGTCGTTCGCCGACGAGCGCGTGACGGGGAACAGCCCATAGAACGCCCGCGTTGACCCCCCTGCAGGCCGTCCGTACCATGCCCGGTCGTGCCGGATGGCACTTCTTGGTGGGTGTAGCTCAGTTCGGTTAGAGCGCCTGGTTGTGGTCCAGGAGGTCGGGGGTTCAAATCCCCTCACTCACCCCAAGCCGCCCGCGCCTCCCAGGTCGAGGGACTGGGTACGGTACGGGCGGGTCACGCCTCGCTAGCTCAACTGGCAGAGCAACCGGCTCTTAACCGGCAGGTTCGGGGTTCGAGTCCCTGGCGAGGCACCCATCGACCCCTGGTCTGGCCGGGGGTCTCTTCACTGCGCCGACCCGACCGGCTCCGGGACTCTCCCCGATCGCAGGCGGTCGACGATGTCGGGCGGCCAGGAGGCGCCGCCGAGGCGGTCGCGAACCGCCAGCGCGGTGACGAACAGCTGGACGTCCCTGAGGTCCAGGCCGACACCCGCGCAGCGAAGTCGAGCCACGAGCGGCTCGACCTCCTCGGTCCACCACCGGGCCGCGAGCTCACAGCGATCCATCGGCTGATCGCGCTCGAGGGACCGCCGCATGCCCCACGCCTCGGCGGTGTCGGCGAGCCTTGACCACTGTGACGGCTCGTCGAGCCACAGCTGGCGGCGCACCTCGTCGGGGAGGGGGACGCGCTCCAGGAACCGGCGTTCCGCCGCCTTGGTCGGAAGGTGGGCCGCCCGCAGGCAGGACTTGGCGTACGCGATCGTGCAGATCCGGCCGACCCGGGCCGTGATCACGACTCGACCCAGCGACCGGGCGACCGAGATCCGGTGGTGCCCATCCAGGACGAAGTAGAGCTCCCCCAACTGCACCAGGGTGACCGGCGGTGGCTCGAACCCGGATCTGACGGCGGAGGCCAGTCGGTCCCATCGCTCTCGCAGCGCGGGATTGACGAGCCGGAGCTCCTCGTCGAAGTCGCGGGCGCGGTCCATCGAGCCGACGATGTTCGCGATCGGTACGTCGGCGGTGCGCCGGCCCATCTCGCCGTCCTCGCCGAGTGCCTCCAGGGCATCATCGAAAGGCATGAGTCCCGGCCTCTGACGCCGCAGCAGCATCTGGCGCCAGCGCTGCATGTGCCCCCCTTGGTTCGAACTTCTCCGTGGCCGCCGTCGTGGATCCGCGGCGTGACGGGTCTAGAAGCGGGGGTGGTGAGCCCAGTCCTCGCCGTCACGGCTGTCGGCCGGTCGGCGCCACGCCGCGATCTCCAGGGCCACGACGAAGATCACGATCATCAGCAGCAGGTCCATCGTCTCTCGCCTCCCTCTGCGAGTCGGACACCCGCCCGGCTCGTTATGTGTTAAACTGTCTTTGCCTGTTACACTTAAGCAGCTCGCATGTAAGGTGTCAAGTGGATTTCAGTCCTTACGATCACGAGTCGGTCGGCGCGGCCGTCGACCTCGTCAACTCGCTCGGGTCGATCAGCGGTCGCGACAAGCTGGACTCACCCGACGCGGCGCGGCGGTTCCTCTCCGAGCACGGCCTGCCCGCGCCCGCTGACCTCGACGAGCGCGACGTCGACGAGCTGCGCGCCCTGCGAGAACGGACGCGCGTCGTCTTCGAGGCCGGCGACGCGCAATCGCGGGCGCAGCTCCTGAACGAGCTCCTCGCCGACGCGCTCGCGACGCCGCAGCTCACCGACCACGACGGCCACTGGCACGTCCACTACGCCCCGGCGGACTCGTCGCCCGCCACCGTCGTCGCGGCGGCCGCCGCGATGGGGCTCGCCACCGTCATCGCCGAGGCCGGCCACCAGCGGCTGGGCCTCTGCGCGGCGGACGACTGCGCCGACGTCTTCATCGACGCGTCGAAGAACCGCTCGCGCCGCTACTGCGGCGACAGCTGCTCGTCGCGGACGAACGTGGCCGCCTACCGCGCCCGCCAGAAGGACCGCTGAGCAGCTTCGCCACCTGCCACCAGCGGATGGCGGCCGGTCACGGCGACGTCAGCTCGGCAGATCCAGCAGGTCGGGCGCGTCGAGCTCCTCGCAGAGCGGGTCGAGGACGAGGTCACAGTCCTCGCTGTCGGTCGTGGGGCTGGGCGACGGCGTCGGCGAATCCAGCGGCAGGTCGGGCGCGTCGAGCTCCTCGCAGAGCGGGTCGAGGACGAGGTCACAGTCCTCGCTGTCGGTCGTTGGGCTGGGCGACGGCGTCGGCACCACCGGCGGCGTCGCATGCCCCTCTTCGACGAGGAGATCGAGAACCCGCGCGAGGAACGACGCCATCTGCGCGCGCGTGACCGAGGCGGCCGGCGAGTACTTCCCGCCGCCGCTGCCCCCGGTGAAGCCCGCCTCCGCCGCCTTGTTGATGTTGTCCTCGTGGGCCGAGCCGTCGTCGTCGTCGAAGTAGTCGCTCGAGCTCGTGAGCGTGTTCTCGGTGCGGTACTCGTACGCGTTCACGAGGAACGTCGCCATCTGTTCGCGCGTGACGGGCGCGCCCGGGTCGTACCGACCCTCGCCCTTCCCGGCGACGAGCCCGGCCTCGGCGAGCCGGTTGATGTTGCCCTCGTGGACGGACTTCTCGTCGTCGCTGAAGCGGTCCGCCGGGTCGGCCGGGAGCGAGCCGTCGGAGGCGGTGACGAGGTTCGTGATGAAGGACGCCATCTGTTCGCGCGTCACCGGGCTCGCGGGGCCGTAGGTGGCGCTGGTGGTGCCGCGCGCCACCTCCCACCACACAACGCAGTCGATCTCGCGCTCGTGCGCCGCGCCGTCAGGAACGTCCGCGAAGCCCGCGTCCTGGATCACAGCGGGGGGACAGGCGAGGTCGACGGACCTCGGCTCGCCCTCCTGGGCGAGCGCTGCCACGGACAGCCCGCCGAGGGCGAGCGCGAACGTCACGACGGCGACCAAAGGGCGACGCATCACGAGACGTCTCCTTCTCGCTACTCAGCGTCACAGTAGAGCCCGGAAAGCGGCGCGAAACCGTCCCTTCGACCGAGTGATGAAGTCTCACCCTCGAACGTCTGGGCGGCGGACCTCGTCGCGTTCCTCGACGGCGGCCTGCCTACGTGAGCACCACGAGGTACCGGCGGAGCCGCCGAGCCCCGACGCCCACCGGACGGGTCGACGCCGCCGATCGCCGGGGTCGCGGCACTCGGGAAGAAGACCGTCGCGCGCGACGGTCGCGCGGTCGAGGGACTACGGGGCGAGCGACGGTCGCGAGACCTCGACCCCAGCATGGCCGCGGTACGTTCTCATCCGGCGAGCGTGGCGGAATGGCAGACGCGCCAGGTTTAGGTCCTGGTGTCCTTCGGGACTTGGGGGTTCGACTCCCCCCGCTCGCACCACCGCTGACCTGCGGTTATGCAGAAGCGGTCTCACCTGGACCTTGACGATCTCGTCCCGTGACAGCAGCCGTGACAGCAGTTTCGAGATCCTGACCGCGTTGGCCATCCGCCTGGATCGCGAGAAAGGGCCGCTCGAGTCCTCGCTGACGCAATCCGGAGGCGGAGGGTCCAAGCCCGGTCACCCGCGCCCACGCGACCGGCCCGGGCTCCAGGGACGGCACTTGTGATCGAGCCTGGACAGCCCACAACGTGGCTGGCTGCCCCCCGTTCGCGACGGAACCTGTCAAGCAGTTTGAGACACGTGCGCGTTAGGCGCTCTGTATGAGCGGGTCGGGTGTCGGGGGGTTGATCCAGGCGACCGTGGGTAGCTTGGGGGCGATCGGGCGACGGTTACCGAACCG
>JBOHEE010000273.1:0-5125 GCA_050700895.1 Nitriliruptorales bacterium
GATCAAGGCCAGCGGGCTGCCACGCATCCGGCCGTTGCAGGACCTCCGCCACACCCATGCCACGCTGCTGCTCGTCGGCGGCGAGCACCTCAAGGTCGTCCAGGAGCGCCTCGGCCACCACTCCCACTCGTTCACGTCCGACACCTACCAGCACGTCACGCCGGGCATGGACGACGCAGCTGCCGCCCGCTTCGACGGCATGGTGTTCGGCAGGGACGATGACCCGCGCGCAGCGGGAAGCGCCGGTCCCTGACGGGACGTGTCACATCGGCGCCGACGGTTGAAGCGCGGCCGTTCTCAGGCATGGGGCAGGCGGCCACAGCGAGACCGACCCTCAGTTCGATCCGCGTTTGGCTGGCACGTGCCGCGCGTCCCGTGCGGGACGCACGTAGGACTCGAACATCCGGCCTGGGGCGTCCACGTCGTGGTTCATGATCCGAAGGGGCCCCTTCCTCGGAGACGTCCAGGATGCAGATCCCGCACAATGGACTCCGTCCCACACGAGAGCCCTTCGACGAAGCCTCAAGACTGCTCTACGTATCCATGACGCGCGCCCGTCACCGGGTCGTGGTGATCCTCCCTCCGCAACCCCATGCGCTCGTTGCCCCCTTCCTTCGGTATGCGACATAGGTGCGTCGGAGCCCCCGCTGTATCACGAGTCCTACCACGGGCCGCGTCGCGGTCGATCAGGTCGATGCTGGGGCCCGAACCGCGATCGACGCTCGGAGCGCCCGTTCACGCAGCCAATTTCGCTGCCCGGCCGGGGCGGTCATCGATCCGGGGGGCATCCACGGGGGGCATCCACGAGCGCGTCCTGGCGCGGGCCGGGTGCTGCGCCAAGGATCTTGGCACCCATTCGGCACCCATAGATATGCGAAACGGCCCCGAAGGGCCGTTTCCTCAGTAGCGGGGGCAGGATTTGAACCTGCGACCTCCGGGTTATGAGCCCGGCGAGCTGACCGAACTGCTCCACCCCGCGTCGCGGCGACAAAGTTACCCCCGGCAAAAGGGCCCGGCAAACGTGCACAGGTGACCGCCAGGGCCATTCGCGAGGCGACTGGTGCCTGTCTCGTTGCGCATCTGTAACAGGACAGGCAAGAGTCGGCCGCGGACCCCCGGGGGGGACAGGGGCTGACCGCGCCCGGGGGGGACAGGGGCTGACCGCGCCCGGGCGGACCGGCGCGGGGGGCGAGGTCAGTCGGTCGGGGGGCGAGGTCAGCCGGTCGGGGACGGGGCGGGGGAGGGCTCCTCCCCCGGCGCAGCCTCTTGCTCCTCCTCGGGCTCCGGGGTGAAGACGCCGCGCTCCTCGATAACGCGCTCGATCAAAGCCTGGGCGCGCTCGATGGCACGCTGGTAGCCGGCGAGGTCGCCGTTGCGGAGCGCCTCGTCCGCCTGGCGGAAGAGCTCGACGATCTCCCGCAGCACCGCATCCTCGTCGAACTCGTCTTCCTCTTGGTCTTCCTCGTCGCCCACGGGTCCCGCGGCCGGCGGCGCCTCCCCCAGCAGCGCCTCGAGCGCCTGGGGCAGCGTCTGCGCCATCACGACGCGGTCGCCCATGACGACCGTGACCTGGGCGAGCTCGGGGATCCGAGCCTGGGGGTTCTCGATGAAGAGCGGCTCGACGTAGAGGATCGACCGCTCGATCGGGATGACGAGGAGGTTGCCGCGGCGGACCTCGGAGCCGGCCTGGCTGCGCAGCGTGATGTACTCCGAGATCGTCGGGTCCTGCTCGATCCGGGCCTGGGCCTGCGCCGGGCCGAGGATCGTCTGGTCGCTCGGGAACTGCACCGCGGAGAGCTTGCCGAAGTGGCCGGGGTCGGACCGCCCCGCCAGCCACGCGATCATGTTCGGTTTGTTCCGCGCGAGGTAGGGCTGGATGAGCACGAACTCCTCGGTCCCCTCCCCGGGGAGGCGCATCAGGAGGTAGTACGGCTCGAGCAGCGGCAATTCCGTGCTGCCCTCCGGCAGGTTCGCGATCGCGGCTGCGTCGGGCGGCCGCTCCCACGCGTCCGCCTTGGAGTAGAAGGCGTCGGGACCGGGGATGTGATAGGTCTGATAGATCATCGTCTGGAGCTCGAAGAGGTCCTGCGGGTAGCGGAAGTGCTCCCGCAGCTGCTCCGGGGCCTCGGACAGGGAGGCGAAGGACTCGGGGAAGATCTGCTGCCAGGCCTGGAGGACCGGGTCGTCAGGGTCGACGACGTAGAGGGTCACCGTGCCGTGATAGCCGTCGACGACCGCCTTCACGCTGTTGCGGACGTAGTTCACGGTCGTGCCCTTGAAGAGCGAACGTTCCGAGTACGGGTAGTCGGCCGAGGTCGTGTAGGCGTCCTGGACCCACACGATCCGGCGGTCGATCACGACCGGGTAGGGGTCGCCGTCGAGCGTGAGGTAGGGGGCGACGGTCTGCACCCGCTCGGGGACGAGCCGCCGGAAGATGATCTCCGACCCGTCGTGGATGAGGTCCGACAGGACGAGGTTCGCGTCGCGCATCCGTAGCGCGAAGGCGAGCCGTCGGAGCATCGTCCCGACCGGGACCCCGCCCTCGCCGTCGTAGGACGTCGTCACCTGCTCGCCGGTGTCGCTGTCCTCGAAGTCGAGCTCGTCCTGGCCGGTCCGGACGATCGAGTAGTCGTCGTGGTCCTCGCCGAAGTACAGGCCGGGCTCGTCGGGGACGAGGTTCTCGGCCTCACCGCGGGGCGGGATGCCGCGTGCGAGGAAGACCGGCTGGCCCTGGCTCGTCGCGGTGTTCACCTGCGAGGCGACGACCCCGTAGCCGTGAGTGAAGGTGAGGTGGAGGTTCTGCCAGGTCTGGGCCGAGCTCTCCAGCCCCTGTGAGAACATCTCGCGGGTCGAGACCATCACCTGACGGAGCTCGCCGTCGATCACGTAGCGATCGACGTCGACGTCGGCGAACTCGTAGTAGGGGCGGATCGCCTGCAGCTGCTTGTAGGTCGTGATCAGCGTCGGGGGGTCCCACAGTCGCACGTTGTTCAGCGTGACCTGGTGCTCATCGACGTCCTCGTCGCCGAGGTCGTCCTCCACCGTGAAGCGGGTGCTCTCGACCTCGCCGATCCCGTACGCGTGGCGGGTCGCCTCGAGATTGCGCTCGATGAACTCGCGCTCGCGGGCGAGCTCCTGCGGGTCGACACGGAGGCGCTGGATCGCCGCCGGGTAGATGCCCTGGAGGAGGATGCTCGCGAGGATGAGCAGACCGATCGCGGCCCCGGGCAGCAGCCAGCCGCGGCTGCGGATGTTCCAGAGGACGAGGACGATCGCGACCGCCGTGACCACGAGCAGCAGGTGGAGCGCGGGCAGTTCGGCGTGGACGTCGGTGTACGACGCGCCGGTCACCGTGCCGCGCGGCGAGAAGTTCAGCCTGAAGCGGTCGAGCCAGTAGCCCCAACCTCTGGCGGCGAGGACGAGGGCGAGCAGCACCGACAGGTGCGCCTTCGCACGCGGGGTCACGCGGTCGCGCGGCAGCTCGGGACGGATGCTGCCGAAGAGATAGTGGGCGATCGCGGTGATGATGAGGGTGAGGACGAGCGACGTGAAGAGCCAGCCCTGCACGAAGCTCAGCCACGGCAGGTCGAAGACGTAGAAGCCGACGTCGCGGTTGAACTGCGGGTCCGCGATGGCGAAGTCGCCGCCGTTGCTCCACAGGAGGTAGCGGTCCCACTGGGTCGCGACCGCCCCGCCCGCGCTGAACGCGAACACGAGCGACACCCCGACGATGATCAGCGGCACGTAGGGGTCGACCATCTGCCGGTAGCGCTCGATGATCGCCTCGCGCTCGTTGCGGGGCATGAAGAACGGCCGCAGGCGGCGGGCGATGAAGAGGTTCGCACCGATGAGGACCGCGAGCGCGAGCCCGAACGCGACCGCGAGCCCGAGCTGGGCGAGGAGCACCGTGGTGAAGACGTCCCGGTAGCCGAGGTCGTCGAACCACCAGAGGTCGGTGAACAAGCCCGCCAGTCGCGTGGCGGACAGCAGCAGCACGACCACGACGACGGCGACGACGAGGCCGAGGCGACGCCTCAGGAGGTCACGCACGAAGGACGCTCCAGGGGGCAGGGAGTGGCTCGGGGGAAGCCGGGCACGCAGCGTAGCGGTGCCGATGACTCAGGGCAGCGGCGCGTCCTCGCGCTCCTCGCGCTCCGCCTCGCGTTGCTCCTTGCGGGCATCCCGCTCCGCCTCGCGCTGCTCGCGGGTCTGCTCGAGGAGGTCGTCCGCGAGGTCCCTCGCCTCGTCGTCGTCCGGGTCGTCGTCGGGGACGATGTCGTCGATGAGGTCGACGAGGTCGTCGGCGAGCTCGTTCGCCTCGTCGCACTCCTCGCCCTCGCAGGGGATGATCGGCTCGTCGGCAGGCGGCGGGGCGGGCGTCGGCTCCTCTCCCCCGGGCTCCTCCGGGGGGGCCGGGGGCGGCTCGACATCGTCCCGGGGCGTGGTCGTGACGGGCGCGGCGAGCGTGGATCCCTCGCGCAGACTCAGGTCGAGGCCGGTGCGCAGGTCATCGGCGTCGAGGTCGTGGAGGGTGAGGACGACGCCCCAGGTCGCCCCTGCCCGCCGCAGGCTCGTGACACGGTCGATCGCCTCGTCAGGGTCGAGCCGGCGGACCGTGCGGAGGAGGTCGACGGCGACCACGTGGACGAGGACGTCAGCGGGCGGACCGACCTCGTTGCCGCGCGTGTCGACTGCGAACTCCGCGAGCGCGTCGGCGACGGGGTCGTCCACGACGGCGAAGGAGCGGTAGAAGCTCACGGGGCGGCGCTCCTCGCCGTGCTGGGCGCTGAGCGAACGGTGGAGCTGGTCGGTCTGGCGGTCGATCTCCAACGCGTCGACGAGGAGTCTCGCGTCCCACGCGTCGGCGACGTCGTAGCGGAGTGGCAGCGCCTCACCCGGGAGGACGTCGCCGGCGAGGTCGGCCTGGTGGAGTCGGCCGACGGGCAGTCCCCCGTCGCCGGCGTCAGCGGGGCGGACCGCGGCGCCGCCCTCGTACACGGCGACGCGCGGGGCGCTGTCCGCGTCGACGCGCCAGATGCCGCGGCCGACGGCGAGGACGGGCCCGAGGACGATCCGCCGTTCGCGGCCGTCCACCTCGACGAGGAGTCCCCCGCGGGTGAGCTCG
>JBOHEE010000274.1:0-3632 GCA_050700895.1 Nitriliruptorales bacterium
ACGCATCATGCGAGCCGCGTGCGGGCCGGAACCCATACGAGAAGCCGACGAAGTCCGTCTCGTAGACCGCGTTGAGCACCTCAACGACCGCACGCTGGACGATCTTGTCCTCCAACGCGGCGATCCCGAGCGGCCGTGACCGCCCGTCGGTCTTGGGTATGTACACCCGTCGTGACGGTGCCGCCCTGAAGGCGCCCCGATGGATGCGGCCATGCAGATCTGCGAGGTTGGCCTCCAGATCCTGGCCGTACTGCTGCCACGTGACCTGGTCGACCCCGACCGCAGCCCTCGGGTTGATCGCCCGGAAGGCCGCCCGCAGGCGATCCACGTCCACATGGTGCGGCAGCGCCGTGAACTGCGTCTTGCTGTCCCTACGTGCTGCTTGGCGTACGCGATCCAGCCCGTGTGACACGTCATCTCCGCCGCTGTGTGCGGGACGTGCTGGTCTGTCCGCGTTCCCCTTGGTAAGCCCCCTTTCCTCCACCGCCTCCGCAGCCGGTCCCCCGGCGTTGTTCGGCAGCCTCGCAGGTACTACGGGGCTGTCAGACTTCCCATGGCCGTTCATTCTGGGCTTGCCGCCTCGGCGTTCCCCAGACGGCCCGCCACACACCTGGCGGCGGGCGACCACGGGACCTCCCGGTTCTCGCGCATGAAGGCTCGGTGCATGCACAGGTTCTTGGACCGCGCCGGGGCCACCAGCGCCTCGCGATAGCGGCGCTGACGGTGTGGCCTTCCGCTTGTCTGCACAGCGTCGGCACCCGAAAGTCGATTTCGCGGCTCGATAGCCCAGCCTGCCCCTACCCCTGTCAACGCTTCGCCGACGCCCTCACGGACGCCTACGCATGACTCGGGGCCACCGCGGGTCGCTACCCCTTCGGTGTAGAGCGTTTCCATCTCCTCCTCCATGCCGGTTTATCCCGGCGCTCGCAGACGCCGAGCTGAGGCCTGGAGCACAAGACCCGGTGCCTCGCGGCTGCGCCGGCTCGGCGGTGTCAGTGGCTGCGCTTGACCGAGGCGTCGGCGAGGATGTCGGCTGCCTGGCGGATCCGCAGGCCGACGATGTCGAGCCGGCGGAGCAGTTCCCGTTGCTTCAGGACGTCGATCGTGAGCTGGTCGTCGCCGACGCTGTAGAGGTCGGCCATGGCCTGCTGGTACGAACGACGGATGCGGTTGCCGGTGCGCTTCGCGCCGAGCGCGCCGTCCGCGACCAGGCTCGGGTGCTCGACGATGTCGGCAGCTACGGACCGGAGCGTGCTCATGCCCTCGATCACCGCTTCGAGCGGCGAGGTGAACAGCTCCCCGCGCGACATCCCATAGAGCTCCCACTCGATGGCGAAGTCGCGCAGGTGGTCGAGCACGTCGTCGATCCCTCGCGACAGCCGGAAGAGGTCCTCGCGGTCGATCGGTGTGACGAGCGCGGTGGACAGGGCGCGGACGAGCTCGGCACGCTCGTCGTCGCCCGCGTGCTCGACCTCGCGCATCCGCTCGCGGAAGCCCGTGTCGACACGGCGCCCACCGACGACCGCCCGCGCGAGCTCGGCGCCTTCGATCGTCGCGTCGATCTGAGCTACCAGGAGCTCGACGAACCGCTTCTCTCCCGCCCGCGTCAGGTTCTCCAGCATCCGGGGCAGTGGCCACCTCACGGCCACACCTCCCGCAGCGAGGTGCTCAGCGCCATGGCGAGCAGCAGCGCGGTCGGCAGGGTCAGGACCCAGGCCATCCCCACGCGGCCGGCGATCTGCCAGCGGATGCGTCCGTAGCCCTCGCTCACCCCGGACCCGACCAGGCCGCCCAGGATGGACTGGGTCATGCTCACCGGTGCGCCGAGCATCGAGGAGCCCAGCACGGCTCCGGCGGACGACAGCTCCGCCGCGACCACGTGGGTGGGCCGTGCGAGCATGATGCCGCCGCTGACCGTGGCGGCGACGCGCCGGACGCCGAGGGCGAGCCCGAGGCTGAACAGCGCCGCGAGCGCGACGAGGTGGGGCCAACCGAGCCGGACGGCGCCGACGCTGCCGCCGACCGCGAGCGCGAGGAGCGCGAGCATCTTCTGGCCGTCGTTCGCGGCGTAGGCTATGCACTGGAGGGTGAAGGCCCCGCGGTGCATCCATCTGATGCGCCGGTTCGCCGGCCCTCCCGGCGGGAGGCGGCCCAGCGAGCGCAGGACGACGAACCCGGCCAGCGCTCCGACCACGGGCGCGAGGGCGGCGATGGCCAGGACGGCGAGCAGCCGCCGCCAGTCCACCGGCAGGGACAGCCCCAGGCCGACCCCGGCGATGGCCCCGATGAGCGCCAGGGTCAGGCTCGTCGGCAGCCCGACTCGGGTGAGCACCGTCACGATCGCGACGGCGACCACGATCGCGGCGAGCAGCGAGGTCCCCGGCTGCTCCCCGAGGTCGACGAGCCCGGTGGCCAAGGTCGTCGCGACCTCCATGCCGAGCGTCAGGGGGACCACGACGATCGCCAGGGCCAGCAGGCCCGCGGCCGCGAGAGGACGGATGCTGGGCAGCCGGACGGACACGGCGATCAGGCTGCCGCCGTCGTTCGCTCCGCTGATCATCGCGAACACCGCCGCAGCCGCCACGAGCAACGGCGTGGGGGCGGACATCATCCGCCCTCCGACCGCTCGAGCGACTCGAGACGCGAGATGACGGCGAAGTTGTTCTCGATGAGCTCCGCGCCCATGCCGGGGGCGTAGCCCTCGATGTTCACGATGTCGTCGTAGCCGGTGGCGAGCAGCTCTCGGTGGACGGCGGGCAGGTCCATCGCTCCCTTGGCGAGCGGGAGGTGGACGGTCGCGGCGTCGCTGTCGGAGAGATGGATGTGGGCGACGTGGTCCCAGTCGACCCGCCTGATGCCCGCCACGGGGTCGCCGAGCGTGTAGAGGTGAGCGATGTCGACGGTGAGGGCGGTGGCGCGGAAGCCATGGGCCATGACCCGCTCGCCGTCCGCGGGCGCCATCACGACCTCCTTGGGGCGTCGTTCCATGAGCTCGACCGCGAGCGTGATCCCGAGCTCGGCGGCGAGGTCGTCGACCGGCTCGAGCGACGCGAGCACGTGAGGCCACACCTCCTCGGGGTCGTCTCTGGAGGACGACCGCCGGCCTGGGTGGACGACGACGAGGGATGAGCCGGCGTCTGCGGCGAACCGCACGGAGGCGAGCACCTGCCGTTGGGACTCGGCGCGGATCCCGGGGTTCGTGGCGGAGAGGTTGATGTCGTAGGAGGACGCGTGGGTGGTCAGCCCGACCCCGGCGAGCTGCGCGGTCCTGGCGAGGTCGGCCGGGTCCTCCTCGTGGGCGACGGCCTGGTCCACCCACGCCTCGACGCCGTCGAATCCGGCGGCGGCGGCGACGTCCACCGCGGCGGCGACGCCGCGTCCGCGCAGGAGCATGCTCGAGCAGTACCACCTCATGCGTCGTCCCCCGTTGCGTCGTCCGCTCCCGCGGTCTGCTCGGCCAGGTAGTGGACCCGCTGAGCGCGGACCCCGACCGTGTCCTGGCGGTCGAAGCGGGCCTGCTCGGGCGGCACCGACGCGACGATCTCGGTGCTGCCGAGCCGGAGCACGTAGGTGACGGTGGAGCCCGAGAACATCCGCGTGACGACCTCGGCGGTGTCCGTGCCCGCGACGAG
>JBOHEE010000275.1:0-3762 GCA_050700895.1 Nitriliruptorales bacterium
GGCGACCGTCGGCCGGTCCGACACGGTCGGGACGATGAGCGCGATGAAGGTCATCGGAACCGCGAAGCCCAGCGGCACGCTCTCTGGGATCGCCCCGCCGACCAGCACGCCGACGAGGTTCGCGAGCTGCCAACACACCCAGAGGATCGCCCCTGACCCGAGGTAGTACGGGAGACGCGTCGCCGGGTCGGGATCGACCCCGTAGCGGATGACGCTCAGGGCGTAGACCTGGTCGACGAGCAGGTACGAGGCGAGAGCGCGCCGGGGGAGCGGCTCCCCGGCGAGGTGCGGCGCGATCGACGCGCTGTACATGAGCATGCGCGAGTTGATGACCAGCGCGGTGCCCACGACGACGGCGAGATGGGCGTCCGCCCCGAGGAGGTCGACCGACGCGAGCTGGGCGGCGCCAGCGAAGATCCCGATCGAGAACCCGAGCGCGTGGAGGGCGCCGAGCCCGATCTCGACCACGGCGAGGCCGGCTACGACGCCGAACGGCACGACGCCGAGGAGCATCGGGCTCATGTCGCGGACGCCGGCGAGGAAAGCGCGCGACACGGACACGGTGGTCGTACTCAGTCTCGCCTCCGTCGCCCGGGCCCGCGCACGCTAACGCGACCCGCGCCAGCGCCCGAATCGCCAACAGATCGAGGCTGACGTCGATGGGAGGGAGCCGGGCGGCGGCCGTCGAACACCTCCGGGTACCGCGAAGGAGGCGGCGACGTGGGCCGACCTGGAGCCGTGGCGCTCGTCAGCTCGGTGGCTGTGGTCCTCCTCGGCGCCCCGCCGATGGCAGGGGCGACCGGTCACGGCGGCGCTCGACTGAACCGCGGAGGCACCGTCGGGGCGTCGGCTGAGGCCGACGTGTGCGCGCGGGAGTCGTGGATCGCGGGGTCGGTGGACCTCTGCGACGGGGCCGTCGTATACCGCGACTACGTCTTCGACGACTACGGCGCCGACGACCCGCTCGTGGCGGCCCAGACCGGCAGCACCACCGGCTCCCTCGCCCGCCCCGCCGGCGACGACCGCTACCCCGAGGGCCAAGAGGCGACCGCCGACCTCGTCGACCTCACTCTCGAGCTCGTCGGCGACCGCCTCGAGGTCACCTTCGAGCTGAACGCGCTCTACGAGCCTGACTCGACGATCGCGGCGCTCGCCATCGACACCGACCACGACCCCTCGACCGGCGGCGGACGGTGGGGCGACCTCGAGGTCGCGAGCCGCGGGTGGGAGGTGCTCGAGACCTTCGACGAGGGCGACCCCGACACGAACCTCATCACCGGGTCGCTGCCCGCACCGGACAGCGAGGTGTGGCGCCTCCAGGCGGTCACCGCCCAGGCCGACGGGACGGTCATGAACGTCGCCTTCCGCGGCACGAACGAGAGGACCGACGCCGGCAGCTGGTTCGAGGACCTCCAGGCAGCGGCGCTCGCACGCGGCGACATCGACGAGTTCGGCCACGCCGTGGAGGTCGCCGAACTCCGCGGCGGCGTGACCCGCCCCGCCCCGCTCGAGCCCGGCTACCACGAGCGCGTATTCGTCTCCGACTTCACGCTCCCGCCGGGGGAGGGGATGAGCTACGAGCCGCACTTCGGCCGCCACGGCGACACCGGCTCCCTCTGCGAGCAGGAGTTCCACTTCTTCGGCCCCTACCAGCCCTACGGCATCTACGTCCCCGAGGGGCCTCGCCCGCAGGGGCTCCAGCTCGCCCTCCACGGCTGCAACGCGAACCACTCGAGCCTCGTCGACCAGCCGGGGATGCAGACCCAGTTCGGCGACGACCTGAACCGGCTCGTCGTCGTGCCGCTCGGGCGCGGGCCGATCGGCTTCTACTCCGACATCTCCGAGGCGGACGTCCTCGAGGTCCTCGACGACGTCCTCGCCACCTACGAGGTCGACCGCGACCGCATCCTCGCCGGCGGCTACTCGATGGGCGGCTACGGGGCCTACCGGTTCGCGATGCTCTACCCGCACCTCTTCGCGGGGATGGTGAACTGGGTGGGGTTCACCGGCAACGCCGGCAACAACTCCCTCTCCGAGGAGCCCGCGCGGGACGCACCGTCCGGCGCGATCGGCAATCTCATCGACTTCGTCGGCAACCTGCGCCACATTCCGAGCGTGCTGATCTACGCCACCGGCGACGAGCTCGTCCAGGTCCACACCCACCGGGCGATGGCCGACGAGTTCGCGGCCCACGACGTCGTCTACACCTACTACGACCACCACAACGCCGAGCACCTCACCTTCGCGGTCCGCGACGACTGGGCGAAGGAGGCCGAGTTCTCCGCGGACCTCACGCTCGTGCGCGACCCGAACCGGGTCACCTACCGCACCGACGAGTCGCTCGCCTTCCCCGAGTACGGCATCCGCCACGACCGGGCCTACTGGCTGTCGGGCATCGAGGGGCGCGAGGAGGGCTACATCGACCTCGACGTGCTCACCTACGGCTGCGGCGGGACCGTGCCGACCTACGACACCGCCGTGGACGCCGGCATGGGGCCCGCCCCGCTCGTCTGGCACTCGGAGTCGAAGTTCGTCACCGGGGAGGAGGAGCTCGAGCCGGCGAACCGCTTCGAGGCCACCTTCGCGAACCTCGCGTCGGTGACGGTCGACGTCGAGGCCGCCTGCCTCGGCGACGGCCCGGTCGCCTACTCGGTCGAGACGGATGGCCCGGTGGAGATCCTCCTCAGCGACGGCCGCAGCCTCGTCCTCGACGACGCCGGCGAGCACGAGGGCCGGATCCCGGCCACGTCGAGCGAGCCGCAGCAGCCGGGCGAGGCGCCCCCGCTGCCCTCGACCGGCGGCGGCCTCGGCGCCGCGGTCCTCTCACTGATCGGCGCGCTCATCCTCCGCCCCCGCCGACGGTAGGCGGCCTCGGCGCGAAGGCTGGTACTGCTCTAGTTCCGTATCCGGTCGCAGAGAAGCGTTGGCTCCCGCCGACGGTAGGCGGCCTCGGCGCCAAGGCTGGTACTGCTCTAGTTCCGTATCCGGTAGCAGAGAAGCGTTGGCTCCCGCCGACGGTAGGCGGCCTCGGCGCGAAGGCTGGTGCTGCTCTAGTTCCGTATCCGGTAGCAGAGAAGCGTTGGCCCCCGCGACGGGCACGTCGGTAGGTTCCGAAGCTCCGTCGCGCGCCGCCGGCGGTGGGCATCGGGGTCGGAGGGACGCTGTGCTGGAGCTCGTCGAGGAGGCGGCGGTCGTCGTGCTGCGGCTCGACGACGGGAAGATGAACGCGTTCGACCTCGAGGCGCTGCGGGAGGTGAACGCGACCCTCGACGCCGTGCGGGACAGCGAGCGGCCCCTCGTCGTCACCGGCCGCGCTTTCTCCGCCGGCGTCGACCTCCCCCGCTATCTCGCCGAGGACGCCGAGTACGGCTACGCGTATCCCGACGAGCTCGGCCGCTGCTTCCGCAAGCTCTTCACGTTCCCCCGTCCCACCGTCGCCGCGGTCGACGGCCACGCCATCGCCGGCGGCACGGTGATCGCTTGCTGCTGCGACCGCCGGCTCGCCGCGAACGGCCCGGCGCGGATCGGCCTGACCGAGCTCGCGGTCGGCGTCCCGTTCCCCGCGTCGGCCCTCGAGATCATGCGCCACGCGGCCCCGGCCGGCCACGACACGCTGGTCCTCGACGCTGGGCTGCACGACGTCGAGACCGCCCGCCGCCTCGGGGTCGTCCACGAGGTCGTCGACCCGGCCCGCCTCCTCGACGCGGCGGAGGAGGTCGCGGCCCGCCTCGCGGACATCCCGGCGGCGACCTACGCGCTGAC
>JBOHEE010000276.1:0-4368 GCA_050700895.1 Nitriliruptorales bacterium
CCGCGCAGCCCATCACCGGGACGCTGGACTTCGTGACTCCGGTCGCGTCGATCCTGTCCGTCGGCACCAGCGAGCGGCGCGGTAACGGCCTGCTCGGCCGCCCGACCACCGCCGGCGGGGCCTTCTAACCGAAGGCCCTCCCGACGAACCGAGAGAGGTAGCGACACATGACGGCAGTTCTCGCCTTCGGCAACCACGCCAAGGTCGCCCGGGTCCGCGTGCCCGAGGAGGCCACGGCCGCCACCGCCGACACCTGGAGCCTTCTCGAGGCTGAGGAGGCCATCACGGTCACGAAGGCCGTGTGGGTCCCCGATGCCGCTGTGACCGGGGCCGCGACCAACAACTTCGCACTCGGCGTCGTGAACGAGGGCCTCGTCGGCACCGGCACCACGGCCGTCACGACCGTGAAGACCTACGCCTCCGGCACCGACTCGACTGCGCAGGTCCCCGAGGACCTGACGCTCTCGACCACGGCCGCGAACCTGGACGTGGCCGAGGGTGAGGTTCTGTCGCTGGCCCGCACGGTCAACGGCACCGGCCTCGCGTCGCCTTCCGGCCTCGTCGAGATCCACTACGTCAACAACAGCATCGACGACTAGTCGGCGCAGGAGACGACATGGCAGGTTGGGAGTACCCCGGACTGGTCCGGCCCGTAGACGCGGTCGACGCGCTCGTCGGCAAGGACGGTGCGGACACGGAGACGGCGCACCTGTACCCGGACGGGACGATCGGTGACGCCGCCGACAGCCTCGGCTTCTTCGGTGACACCCCCGCCGTCCGGCAGACCGCCCCAGCGGCGCTGACCGACAGCACGGGCGGGACCACCGACGATGTCCTCACCGACGTGAGCGCGACTTTCAGCCAGGCGACGCTCAACAACAACTTCGCGGAGCTTGCGCAGGACATCGCGTCCATTCGCACGGCGCTCGTGAACCTCGGGCTCATCGCCTAACACGAACACGCACCGCAACAGGGGCCGGGGTCCGCATGGGCCTCGGCCCCTCCAACGTAACAGGGAGGACCCGTGGACCTGACGGCGCTGCGCACGCGCGTCCGCAACCTGTCGGGCGTCCAGATGACCACGATCCTCGACAACGCCGAGCTCGACACCTTCCTGAACGCCGCCTACCACGAGTTCCTGCGTCGCGAGCAGTGGCCGTTCCTGCGCGTCACGGCCACTTTCAGCACGGTCGCCTCCACGGCGGAGTACGCGGTCCCGCAGGCCGCCGGGTCCATCGACATCCGCGACGTGTGGGAGGTCATCGTTGACGACGACGGTTCGGTGCCGCTGCGCGAGCGCACCGAGGCCGAGCTGGACGAGTGGTACGACGACGATGACGTGGACGCCCCGCGCGAGTACGCGCGGATAGACCACGACACGCTGCGCCTGCGTCCGATTCCCGACGCCGTCTACACGGTGACGGTGAAGGGTCGCCGGGTGTCCCCGTCGCTCGTTCTCCTGACCGACGAACCCCTGTTCCGCGCCGAGTACCACGAGGGCCTCGCCTATCTGGCCGCCGCGAAGGTGCTCCGCCGCGAAGGCGACGATTCGGGCCGTGCCGACGTGTACGAGGCGGAGGCTGCTGCCGCCTACCGGGACATGGTGGCCGACTACATGCGCGGCCATGACCGGCAGACGATCATCATGGGCGGACGCCGTTCCAACCGCATCTATCCGCGGCTCCGCTGGCGTCCGGGCTTCTAGCGGATGGCGCGGAAGCGGTCACGCATCGAGCAACTGACGCTCAACGACTTCACGGGCGGGTTCACCGCCAAGAAGGCGGCTACGGCGTTCACCGAACGCCAGTGGGCGAAGCTGGAGGGGTTCGTCCTCGAGGACGAGGCGACGCTGCGCTCGCAGTGGGGCCTCCAGCAGGTCACAGGCTCCACCGACCTGCTGTGGACCGAGTTCTACCGCGGACGCGGCGCCTCGTTCCTCGTCTCTCTCACGTCCGCCGGCACCCTCCAGTGGCTCCCCGCCCCGTCCTCGTTCGATGTCGCCGCCACCACGAAGGCGCTGACGTGGACTTCGCTGGCGACGGGCCTGCCGACCGACCTGCGGCCCCTCTGCCGCATCCCCCTCAAGGACGAGAGCGCTGAGGGCTACCGCTCCGCGCTGCTCCTCAACTCGATCGACCTGGCCGGGGCCACTGAGAACGCCTACGCCATCTATCAGACGGACGGGTCGTCCACGCTGACGCTCGTCACATACAGCGACCACTGGCCCAACTACGCCCCGGACGGGGAGACGCCCCTGTCCAACACGATGCCGCTCGGCCAGATCGGGGCCATGTGGGGCGACTTCCTGTTCCTGGCCGACATCGAGTGGTTCGATGACGCTTCTCTGGACCTGTCGGCCGCCAACGTGAAGCGCTACCGCAACGGCTTCTGGCGCTCGCAGGCGCAAGATCCCACCGCGTTCGACCCGCTGGACGTGTTCTTCGTGGGGGATCCCGAGTTCGTCGTCAACGGCATGGTCGTCATCGACGCCGGCCTGCTCGTGTTCGCGTCGGGAGGCCCCGCCAACGTCGGCGGCGTCTACCTGCTCCGCGGCACGCCGGACCGCTTCGAGATAGAGCTCATCCGCGGCGGAGAGGCAGCGACAGGCGCGGCGACCTTCTGGCCCTACACGGGCACGGCCACATGGATCGGCGCGTCCGGCATCTGGCACACGAACGGGGAGCAGGTCTCCCGCCTGGATTTCCCGGCGATGGGGCTGGACACGACCGGTGATGCGAACGACCGCGTGCTCACCTCCGGCCCCTACCTGCTGGCGACCCGGCTGGGGACTATGTTCTGCGCCCGCGCCTTCGAGGACGACGCCGCTTGGACGCAGCTCGTCATCCCCGGCGTCGAACTTCTGTGGCCGTCTCCGGTCGGGCAGTCCATCTACATGACCATCGGCATCTTGGACGGTGCCACCTCCGGCCAGCTCTGGCGCTTCAACCGCTACGAGCCGGACGACGGCACGTCGGAGCGCGGCAAGCAGGACGGCACGTCGCTGGCGCTCACCATCGCCACGCGAACGCTGGCGGACCTTGACGGCCATGCCACGTCCTTCTTCCACCGCTACGGCGTCCGCGGCACGACCCCGAACGACGCGGGCGGCACGGTCGTCTCCGGCAGGTTCTACGCCGGTCCTGCCCGCGAGTCTGGCGTCGCCTCGCTCTCCGAGACGCTGAACGAGGCGCTCACCGGACGCTTCGAGAAAGTGCTTATCGCCACCGGGCCGCTGCTCGAGGGGTCGGTGGAGTTCGTCTTCAACGGCGACGTGGAAGTGGAGCAGATCTCCGTGTGGGCGCACCGTGGCCGGGGGAGCCGCTAGTGCCTGCTGATCGTTCCCACCTGCGCGACCGCAGGGACCTCGTCTTCGGCCCTTCCAACCGCAAGGCCGTCCGCCGCGCCGAGGGCAAGGCGTCCGGCCCGCCGTTCGGCGGGGCAGGCGTCCAGGCGATCGTGCTGACCGCTTCGAGCCAGTCGCTTGCGTCGGGCGGCGCCTACGTCCAGTGGGGAACGGTCCACGCCGGCATCCAGCAGAAGAAGTGGGATGCTGCGGTCACGACCCCTACGTCCGAGGTGGAGGTTCCCTACGCGGGCTGGCTCGGCGTCGGCGTCGAGCGGCTCGCCTGGGATACCTACGTGGGCGGCGGGGTCGTCCGGTACGAACTGTGGCGTGACGGGAGTCTCGTCGGGTCGGAGACGTTCTCCGGCGACACCGACACCGGTTCGGTGTTCTCGGACTCGTCGGGGCTGTGGGTGCGGGCGGGCGACGCGTTCAAGGTCAAGGTGTCGCAGGGGTCCGGCTCCGCGAAGACGCTCGCCGGGGCAAAGGTCGAGCTGACGTTGTGGCGGCAGGGTGGCGTCGAACGTGCCCTGTCGGAACTGCTGTTCACGGGCGACGTGTGGGCGCTCGTGTTCGACGGTACGAACTGGTGGACGACCGAAGGCCCCTCGGGCAACACCGTGTCAAAGCGGAACACCGCCGGCGTCGTGCTGTCGTCTTTCGAGGCCGCCACGAGCGGCCGATCGGGCGACCTCGCGTGGGACGGGACCGACCTGTGGCTGTCGGGGCATCCCGACATCCTGTTCCGCTACAACACGTCTGGTGTGAAACAGCAGGAGTTCGCTCTGGAGGACTCTCCCGGCGGTCACACCGGGGTCGCCTGGGACGGTACCCACGTATGGGTAATCGACAACAACGCGGGGGTTGAAGAGGCCGAACGCTACACGACGGCCGGGGCGCTGGCCTCCAAGTTCGCGCTCCCAGCAGGCAACTACTTCGGCCTTCACTACCACGACTCCCACCTGTGGATCGTGGACACCGCGAACGCCCAGCTACTGAAATACACCACGGCGGGCACCCAGGTC
>JBOHEE010000277.1:0-2798 GCA_050700895.1 Nitriliruptorales bacterium
GCGTACCAGCCGTGCTCCGCGCAAAGCCGCTGGACGGTCGTCGCCTGGGCCGGCGTCAGCGGCCACGACGCGATTGTGCGCCCCTCGGCGCGGACCTCGGCGCCGTTGTGGACGATGTGCGGGCCGCCGAGACGGGTCTGGCGCCACAGCGGGGCCACTGCCGCGCGCATGCGGCCGGTTGCGAACCCGAGCGCGAGCCCCGCCTCGTGGGCCGCGGTCAGGGCCGCGAGGACGGGACCGGTGACCTCGGGGACGTCGCCGAGCAGGGTTCCGTCGACGTCGGCGACGACGTAGGCCGGGACGCCGGGGGACCAGTCCTCGAAGCGCCCGCCTCGCCGGATCCCGTCGGGCAGCGGGCGGCTCACGGCCGCGGGGACGTGACCGCGGCGGGCGAGGGGCACTCGACCTCGTAGAACGGTCCCACGGACGGCTCGCCGCTCGGCGACGGCGACGGCGCCGGTTTCGGGGTCCGCGCGCAGCCGAGGAGCTCCTCCGCGAGCAGCAGACCGACCTCGTCCTGGATGCGGTAGGCGAGCCAGCGATCCGTGCCGTGGAGGTCGTTGGCGACGACCGCGAAGTGGTAGCGGCTGCCAGCACGGCCCACGACGTGGCCGGCGAGGGCGCGGACATCGTCGAGCGTCCCGGTCTTCGCGAGCAGCCGGCCATCCGCGAGGGTCCCGCGGAGCCGGCGGCGCAGGGTCCCCGTCCGGCCGGCGACCGCCATGAGCCCCGACCACGTGTCGCCGAGCTCCGAGCGGGTCATGTGTCGGTCGAGGGCCGCGAGGAGGGTCGGGGTGAGGCGGTCGGCCCGCGACAGGCCGGACCCGTCCGCGAGCACCGTCCCGGTCCAGTCCAGGCCCAGGTCGGAAAGGGCGGCGTGGACCGCCGCCGCGGCTCCTGTCCAGCTCCCGCGCCCGCCGAGTTCGGCTCCCAGTGTCAGGAAGACGCCGTCCGCCAGGTGGTTGTCGCTGCGTTTCACCATGTAGTCGAGCACTCGGGAGAGCGGTGGGCTCTCGACGCGGCCGACCTCGCGCGCCCTGCGGGGAGCGGCCCCCGACCGGGCCCCACCCGCGACGGTGATCCCTCGGGCGCGGAGGAGCCGGACGAACACTTCCGCGGTCGTGCGGGCGGGGTCTTCGGTCGCCACCCCGATCGCCCGGCCGTCGTCGCGGTAGGTCACCTCCAACCCGCCGTCGACGGTCAGCCCCGACGCATAGGCGGCGTCGCGGTCGTCGAGGTAGCCCTGGCTCCAGCCGCGGGCGAGCGACGGGCCGGAGAAGTACGACCCGTCTCCGATGACGCTGCCGGTGACGTGGCGGATCCCGTCGGCGGCGACGGCGTCGGCAAGTTCCTCGAGGCGTGCCCGCGGCCGCTCTGGGTACGCGAGCGCGGCGTACTCGGGACTCGCGAGCGTCGGGTCCCCGCTGCCGACGAGCACGAGGTCGCCGCGGAGGAACCCCTCGCGGGTCGGCGACGTCGTCGCGAGCAGCGTCGTTGCCCAGCGAAAGTCGGGACCGAGGCCACGGAGTGCGGCCGCCGCGGTGACGAGCTTCTGCGTCGATGCGGGCAGGACCGGCAGATCCGCGCCGTGGGCGAGCACGACGTACCCGCGATCGTTCACGACCGCGATCCCGACCGTCCCGTCGAGGTCGAGCGTCGGCTCGGCGAGCAGGTCCGCAAGGCCAGCCTGAAGACGCGGCAGGATGCGGCGGTGTGGCGTGGGAGCGCCGCGGGGGGCCGCATCGACGGGGACGGCGGCCGGCTCTGCCTCCTCCGCGTTCGGGACCACCGTCGTCGCGAGGTCGCCCCCGGCGGCCGTGCAGGCCGCAAGGGCGACGGCGACAGCCGGCAGGAGGTGGGAGAGGCGACGCATCCGCGGCGGAGTGTACGACCGGGGGAGGTCGTGTCGGCCGGTTCACGACGGTCGGGCACCGGAGGGACAGGCGCGGGCCTATCCTCGGACATCGGTGCCCGGACCGTCTGTGGCGGCGGTCCCTCCCGGACGCCGAGTCGAGGAGGAGCACATGCCGGACGACCTCATGATGCGGCTCGGCCCTCTGGAGAGCGGTGTCGACGCGGCTCTCTCGGAGCTCGCGCGGGACAGCCTGCTCAGCCGCATCTGGGAGCGCGATCACACCGTCTGGCAGGACGACCCGACCGAGGTCGCCGACCGTCTCGGGTGGCTCGACAGCCCGGTCGACGTCTCCGGGACCCTCGACGACCTCGAGGCGTTCGCGGACGAGATTGCGGCAGACGGGTTCACCGACGCGGTCGTGCTCGGGATGGGCGGCTCGAGCCTGTTCGCCGAGGTCCTCGCGAGGACGTTCCCGCCCGACGGGGAGCGGCTGCGGCTCCACGTTCTCGACTCCACCGATCCAGCGGCGGTGCTCCGCACCGAGGGGCTCGCGCCGCTCGAGCAGCTCTTCTTCGTCGTCGCGTCGAAATCCGGCACGACCATCGAGACGCGCAGCCATCTCGCCCACTTCTGGGAGCGGACGGGGGGTCGCGGTCACCAGTTCGTCGCGGTCACCGACCCCGGTACCCCGCTCGGCGAGCTCGCCCGCGAGCGCGGCTTCCGGCGCCTGTTCCAGAACCGCTCCGACATCGGCGGGCGCTACTCGGCGCTGTCGTTCTTCGGTCTCGTGCCGGCGGCGCTGGCCGGCGTCGACGCCGCCGGTCTCCTGTCGTATGCGACCGTGGCCGCCAAGGCCTCGGGTCCCGACGTCGCCCCCGAGGACGCCCCCGCGGTGCGTCTCGGCGCCGCGCTGGGGGTGGCCGCCAGGGAGGGACGCGACAAG
>JBOHEE010000278.1:0-1688 GCA_050700895.1 Nitriliruptorales bacterium
CGGTGAAGCTGCGACGAGAGGCCGACCTCGTCGTCCGCATCCCGATGCGGCCTGGTATCTCGAGCCTCAACCTCGCGACCTCGGTCGCCGTCGCCCTCTACTCGCTCCCGGGCACTCTCCACGCCACATCTTGAGGAATCGGGGACTCCGGCTCCCCGGGTGAGAAGCGTCACTCGCTCGACAGCCCGCCAGCGACCGGTGCACCCTCCGTGCGAACGACCGCCACCAGTAGGCGGGGCGCTGCATCATCCGGCCCCGAAGTGGAAGCGTTCCAGGCCTGCTCGACGAACGCGGGCAGAGGTCCGGTCTCCACGGTGATCGGATTGACGCCGGGTGGGCTTCCCGACTTCTCGGGGACCGACATCGTGCTGCCCGAGGAGCAGTTCCAGACGGTCGTCGACTGCGTGCCCCGGCTCGGCCCGCAGCTCGCCCCAGAACCACTCTCCAGCGACATCCACGCGACGCTCCGGACCGTGGCGGATCGCGCCACACGGTCGGTCGTCGTCCCTCGGTCTGGCTGCCGAGGAGCCGCTCGTCGTCGTCGGCCATCCGGGTGGGATGGGCAACTGGATCGTGACCCTGGGCACGTTCCTGGACGTCCGCTCCGCCCCCGAACGACACCTCCTGATGACCACGCCGAGCAGACGTGCTCCAGTTCCTCACCGTCAACGACCTGTCACAGGCGGTCCGGATCGATGATGCGATGGCGCTCGTCGCGAGGTGGACCGGGTAGCGGGCTCTGGCGACACGCAGGGCGACATCGTAGAGTGACCACCGCACGCCAGGGGAGCCCCGCACGGGGCTGAGAGTGCCGCCACGGCGGCAGACCCTCGGAACCTGATCCGGTTCGCACCGGCGGAGGGAGCGCGTAATGAGTCCCGGCATCGGCCTTCTGGTCCTGGCGGTCACCCTTGCGATCTTCGCGTGGGTCGGCTTCCGCGTCCGCCACCACGGCGGGGACCTCGACGACTACGTCACCGCCCGCGGCAGCCAGGGCCCCGGCGCGCTCGGGCTGTCGTTCTACGCGTCGGGCATGGGCGCCTGGATCCTCTTCGCCCCGCCCGAGGTCGGCGCGTTCGTCGGCCTCGTCGCGGTGATCGGCTACGGCGTCGGCGCCGCGGGCCCGTACGTCGCCTTCGCCCTCCTCGGCCCGCGGATGCGACGGGTCGTGCCGGCCGGGCACAGCCTCACCGAGTTCGTCCGCATCCGCTTCGGGCGCCTCTTCCGCACCTACGTACTCGTGATCTCGGTGCTCTACATGTTCTTCTTCGTGACCGCGGAGCTGAGCGCCGTCGGCGCGGTCGCCGCGATCACGTCGGGTCTCGACGTGCGGGTCACGATCCTCGCGGTCGCCGTGGTGACCCTCGCCTACACCGCCTACGGCGGCCTCCGCGCGTCGCTCGCGACCGACCGCTGGCAGGCGTGGCTCATCCTCGGCCTGCTCGGCATCGGCGCGGTCGCCACGATCGCGGCGCTCGACTCGCCTCGGGAGGCGCTCACCGGGTCCGGCCTCCTCGCGGTGGGGCGCGTCGGGGTCGAGTCGGCGGTCACGCTCGTCATCGCGGTGACGGTCGCGAACATGTTCCACCAGGGCTACTGGCAGCGGCTCTGGGCGGCCCGCGACAACGCGACCCTCGGGTGGGGCGCGGCGGTCGGCTCCGCGCTCGCTGCCCCGACCGTCGCCGTCG
>JBOHEE010000279.1:0-2156 GCA_050700895.1 Nitriliruptorales bacterium
AGGATGTCCCGCTCGCGCTCCTCGAGCGGGGCGAGGAGGCGGGCGATCTCCTCGGGCAGCATGGCGACGGCGGCGACCTCGAAGGGCGAGGCCGCCGAGCGGTCCTCGACGATGTCGCCGAGCTCGGCGTCGCCGTCGTCGCGCAGCGGCTCGGACAACGACAGCGGCTCGGCGGCGAAGCGCAACGCCTCGGTGACCTTGTCCTGCGGCATCTCGACCTCGCCGGCGAGCTCGGAGAGCGTGGCCGGGCGACCGTACTTGAGCTCGAGGCGCGACTGCGCCTTCTGCAGCCGGGCGAGCGTGTCGCCGGCGCTGACCGGGAGGCGGATCGTGCGGCCGGTGTTGGCGATGCCGCGCGTGATCGCCTGGCGGATCCACCACGTCGCGTACGTCGAGAACTTGAAACCCTTGCGCCAGTCGAACTTCTCGACGGTGTGCATCAGGCCGAGGTTGCCGTCCTGGATGAGGTCGAGCAGCGGCAACCCCGACGCCTGGTACTTCTTGGCGATCGACACGACGAGGCGCAGGTTGGACTGCACGAACTGGCACTCGGCCTCCTCGCCCTGGCGAGCGGTGCGGCGCAGTTCACGCCTGCGGGCCACCGTGACGTCCTTGCCGCCGGCGTTGAAGGCCTCGATGGCCTCCCTGCCCGCTTCGATCGCCTTGGCCAAGCGGACCTCGTCGTCCTTGGTGAGCAAGGTGTATTGACCGATGTCGGTCAAATACAAACGAACGAGATCCTCGTCATCGTGTTCAACGCGAACATTGGCCACGGCGGCTCCTTGTGGAGCGGCCCGAACGGGTGGGTGTCGTAGCTCCACCTCGGATTCCCGGGAGGACCCGCTCAACGATATCGCCAAATCGCCGGGGAACCGGATGAAGGGCGACTGCTCGTCAACCGCTCCTACGAGCGGGAGGCCGCCAGGGATCCGCACCCGCCGTTCCAGGCGTCCTCTCCACTCAAGGGCCCACACGGGGACGTGACCCGTTGCGCTCCGTCACCCTGCTCTCGGTGCCTTCGTAGCGCCCGCGGCCGATCACCTCGGCGGCTTCCACCTCGATCAGCTGTTGCAGCACCAGCTGCACGGGGTCACGGACCAGATCCTCGCCCGCGCGAAACGCGTCGAACGGCGCGGACACGACAGACTGGGACAGGGCTATCGGTGACAGTTCTCCCTCGCGCCTGCTTGGCGGTTCACACCATGACTCACGCCGATGGCCCACCAGATGGTGGAGCCCGCCGACTACTCCGCGGGACGCACACGTGAGCTCGACCGACTTGTCATTCGGGTCGCCTCGTCCCGCTGCCGTCTCCTCGTCGCAAAGGCGCGGCAGGGAGTACGCATGCCGATCAATTCCTGGTATGACTCGCTAACGGGCGGTGCTTGGCGCCGCTGGCTCGACGCCCTCGGTCGAGAGCGCCGGTCAGTTACCGATATGTCGATCCGTTCGACACGTCGCCGGGACTTCAAGGAAGTGCCGGCGGCGAGGGCGCCCTGTTCGGCGCGACGCTCGGGGCCTCCGTCGATGCCGATGCCCCCGAGCGCCGCCGAGTCGGTAGTGGCGGGGCTGCTCGACGAACCGCACGGCGGCAGCTCGGTGCTCGTGCTCGCCATCGAGCACCGCTGGGCCATGCCGCTCCGCGATGCCGTCCGCGACGCAGGTGGCGTGGTGATCGGGCACCGCTCCCTCACGCCGGAGGACCTGATCGCGTTCGGCGTGGACCTCGGTGACGAGGCCGAGCTCGAGGTCGCCGAGGCGGAGGGCGACAGCGAGGAGTGAGTCCTGTCAACCCAGGTGGTACGAGGGGGCCGATCACCGAGTTCGGCCCAGGAACCGATCTGGTTCCCGATTCGGCAGATCAGCGCACTGCGACCGCGCACCGAACGAAGCCGCAGAACCCGACCGCGTTCCGTACGGACGTATCACGGATCAGGGTCGTCGGTAGTTGGTCCGGGAGGCAGATAGGCGCCGCTAACCACCGCACCGGACGAGGCGTCAGACCCGCCGGCAGGGCCCGGATCCCTCCCAGATTGGGCGGCGGACCTCGGCGTCCGGACAGCGCACGACAACACCGTCGGCGCCACTCGGCAGCGCCCTGTATCCGGCAGTGGGTGCGGAGCGGACGCCACATAACGACGCGCCCGAACGACGCC
>JBOHEE010000280.1:0-5226 GCA_050700895.1 Nitriliruptorales bacterium
TCTCCGTAGCGGATCACGTCGGTGATCGAGAGGATCTCCTCGACACGCTCCCAGCCGGCGACGCTGTGCGCGATCTCCCACGTGAGGTAGCCGACGAGCCGCACCGGCACGGCGAGGAGCGCGAGCAGATAGACGACACGGACGAGCTCGCCCGGGCCCAGCGCCCCCACGGCGATCCGGACCACGCCGATGAAGAGGATCACGACGATGCCGACGGCCGGGAGCCCCTCGGTGATCGCCCGGTAGAAGGTCCACCGGCGGCCGACCTCGACGAGCTGGTCGCGCAGGGACTCGGCACCCTCGCGGAAGCGCGCCACCTCCAGGTCCGCTCGGCCGAGAGCCTTGACCGTGAGGGCGCCGTCGACGCTCTCGTGCGCGACGTCGCCGACGCGGCCGCGGCGCCGCTGCGCCTCCTCCATCGCCTCGAACGTGAGCCAGCTCCCGTAGATGTCGAGCCCGACGACGGTCCCGAGGAGCGCGAGAGCCGCGAGACCGAGCCACAGGTCGGTCCAGAGGACGACCGCGACGGTGGCGAAGAGCAGGAAGACGACGCCCGTGGCGAACGGCAGCGGGGCCAGGACCCAGGTCGCCTGTCGGGCGTCGTTGTCGCTGACCGACAGAAGGTCGCCGACCGCCCGCTGCCCGTACCACGACATCGGCAGCTCGAGCTCGTGGGCGATGATGCGCTTCCGCAGGCGGGTCTGGGCGCCGAACTGGAGCCAGCCCGCAGCCGTGCGCCGGATCACGATCCCGATCATCTTCCAGAGCCCGACGCCGAGGACGAGGCCGACGGCGACGACGAGCCGGTCCCCGAGCGGGGCGTCGCCGGCGAGGACCGGCTCGATCAGCTCCTCGGTGACGTAGCCGATGACGAACGCCGACGCGACGATCGCGGAGGTGAAGGCGATCGCCCCGGTCGCGGCGAGGGCGTACGCGGACGGGTGCTCACGGATGAAGTGCGCGAGCAGCCGCAGGCCCCTGCGGACGACCGCGAAGGGCGACTCGGTGGTGCTCGGTGTGGTGGACATCTGGGGCCTCGCCGTTGAGGAACAGAAGAACGCCGCGCGATCTGCGCGGCGTCACGGTCGGTGGTGGGCTGCAGATCAGCACATGGACCCGATCATGACGCCGTGCGCGCCCGAGGCGTCAGAGGCGAGGGTCCCCGCGGACGCGTCGGCGCGCTGGCTGCTCGGGATGCTGAGCACCGGTGCACCTCCTGCCGCGGTAGCGAGCCGGGGACGATAACGCCGGGACGGTACACGGCAAAGCACCCGTGCGCGCATCGCACCCTCCGCCGCGCATCGGCCGCGCGGGCGCCGTAGGGACCGCGTCAACGCCGACGCCCGGAAGCGACCTCCCTGAGGGCGCCGAGCACCTCCTCCAGGGGCGGGTAGTCGCCGATCATCCCGCCGCGGTAGAGGTAGTGGAGCGTCATGTCCTCGTCGAGGACGGCGACGCCGGGGAGCTGCGGCGTGGACGAGAGCCTGCCCTGCATCGTCCCCCGTGCGACGCCCTTCGCGTACTCCTTCGTCATCAGCCAGAGCTTGCCCGGATCGGTGAGGTCGTCGCGGGTGAGACGGCGGATGCCGAGGGCCCGGTAGGCGCTCGCCCGCGGATCGACGAGACAGGGATAGGGGACCCAGCGGTCCTCCAGCCGCCCCGCCTGCTCGCGCGATGTCCGCCCGATGGCGACGACGCCACCGCCGAGCTCCTCGATCTCATCCTGTGCCCTCGCCAACTGCGAGAGGAACGACTTGCAGGGCACTCAGCCGTAGTAGCGCAGGCACTGGACGATCGTGGGACGCTTCACGAACTCCTGGAGCGTCACCTCCACGCCGGCGGAGTTGAAGAGCCGGACATCGGGGACGGTGTCGCCGAGCTTCATGCGGACCTCCGGAGCGGGATCGACCGAGGTTTCCCGGAGAAGATTCGACGGGCGTGCCGCTGGACCCTCCGTCCGGCCGGGACCTGCCGGTCATTCGCGACGACGTGCGCCCTCAGAGCGTCCTTACGCGAAGACTGTCCGTGCCCTCGCGGCGTCGTCGACGGCGAAGACGACCCGGTTGTTCGTCGCGAGGTACGCCTGCTCGATGTTCACGCCGGCGTCGGCGAGCCGCTGGCACTTCTCGCCGAGGGCGCCGGGGACGTCCTCGATCTCAAGCACGAGGACGTCGCGGGCGGCCTGGACGTCGAAGCCGGCGGCGGCGAGCGCGCGCTGGGCAGCCTCGGCATCGGCCACGAGGATGTGGACGATGCCCTTGCCCTCGCCCGTGAAGGCGCTGACGCCCTCGAGGTTGATGCCCGCCTCCCCGGCGGCCTTCCCGATGCGAGCGAGCACCCCGGGCTCGTCGTCGGGGATGAGAACGAAGTCCTTGTACTCCATGTGGAGAACCTTCCGCGCGGGGCGCCGCCATGTCTCAGGGTCGCTGCATCGTAGGCAGGACGGCGATGGGGAGGTGCCCGTGGGCTGTCGCGGCAAGTGGAAGGAGCGGGAGCGCGCCCGTGAGCTGCGGACGCAGGCCTGGCCGCTCGAGGAGATCGCGACCGAGCTCGGCGTCTCGAAGAGCTCCGCCAGCATCTGGACCCGCGACGTCGAGTTTGAACGCACGCTCCCTACGCGGCGTAGGCGCTCACAGGCGGGCCGGTACACTCCGGGGTCCATTCCGGGGTGGCGCAATAGGCAGCGCGATGGATTGTTAATCCAGCGGTTGCGGGTTCGAGTCCCGCCCCCGGAGCGCAAGTAGGTTGTGGGTTCGAGAACCGTTCTCACCAGACGGAATCTTCAGATCACACGGCTCAGCGGGTGAGGATGAGCTTTCCGAAGAGGTCGCCCTCCCACATGCGGGCGAACGCCTTCGGCGCCTCGGTCATCGGCAGCGCCTCGTCGATGATCGGCCGCACCCCCGTGACCTCGAGGAAGCGCACGAGCGAGACGAGTTCGTCCCGCGTGCCCATCGTGGACCCGACGACGTTGAGCTGGCGGAAGAAGATCTGCGGGATGAACGTCGGCGCGCTCCGCCCCGACGTCGCCCCGACGACCACGACGGTGCCACCAGTCCGGGCCGACTTCAGCGAGTGGTCCCAGGTCGCCTGGCCGACGGACTCGAGGACGAGGTCGACGCGCTCGGGAAGCCGTTCCCCGGCGGGGAGCGCGGCCTGCGCCCCGAGCTCGAGCGCCCTCTCCCGCTTCTCCTCGCTGCGGCTCGTCACGCACACGTAGGCCCCTGCCCCGGTCGCGAGCTGTATCGCCGCGGTCGAGACGCCCCCGCCGGCGCCCTGGATGAGGAGGCGGTCGCCGGGGCCCAGCCGGCCACGCGTGAACAGCGCCCGGTACGCGGTGAGGTAGGCCGTCGGCAGGCAGGCGGCCTCCTCGAAGGAGAACTCGGCCGGCTTGTCGACGAGGTTCCGCCGTGGGACCGCGACCCGTTCCGCGAACGTCCCCTGGTGCTTGTCGGAGAGGATCGAGAAGTCGTCCGACAGCGTCTCGTCGCCCGACGGGTCGGCGATCACCGCGTGGACGACGACCTCCCGACCGTCCGCGGTGACGCCGGCCGCATCGCAGCCGAGCACGATCGGCAGCCGCTCCTGGGAGGCGCCGACGCCCCGCAGCACCCAGACGTCGTGGTGGTTGAGCGACGCCGCGCGGACCTCGACGACCTCCCAGCCGTCGGCAACGTCGGGCTCCGGCGCGTCTTCCGTGAGCGTCAGACCCTCGAGCGGGTCATCGGGATTCAGCGAGGTTGCGGTGACGGCGAACATGCCGCGAGCCTAGGCGACCTGGCCGACGGCCTCGGAACCGACGCTCTGGCCGGGAGCGGGATCGACCTGATCGACCTGCTCGAGCACCCGCGCACGGATCTGGACGACGAGGAGCCCGGCGAGGAAGGCGATGACCGCAACCGCGAGCGCGAGCTTCAGGTACAGCCACAACGACGCCCGCAGGCGTGCCCACCGGCCCGGTTCCGGCGGCAGCGGCCGTGGCGACTCGTCCGCGTCGAGCTGTCGGAAGCTGTCGGCCGCGGACGGTCCGTCGCGGTCGTGCCGTCCATCGGTCACGCTGAGCCCTCCGTCCCCTTCATCCTGCCACCCGTCGCAACGTGTCGTCGTGCGGACGGCTCACTACGCTCGAATCAACGCAGCACACCCGACAGTCGAGAACACGGCCGAGATCACGCTTCGTCGACGCCGTATCCCACCAGGGGAGATGGAACGGAACATGAGCGCACAGGCCGAACTCGATCCGCTCGGCACGTACGGCCAGGGAACCGTTCTCATCGTCGTGGACGTCCAGAACGACTTCGCGGACCCGGAGGGCAGCCTCTACGTCCCCGGCGGTGATGCGGCCATCATCCAGATCAACGCCGAGATCCTCGCCGCGCGCCAGGAGGGCTGTCCGGTGGTCTATACCCAGGACTGGCATCCCGAGTCGACGCCGCACTTCGACAAGGACGGCGGCATCTGGCCGGTGCACTGCGTCAAGGAAACCTGGGGTGCCGAGCTCCATCCCGACCTCCGGGTCAGCGGTCCGATCGTGCGCAAGGGCTCCGAGGGGGGCGACGGCTACTCGGGTTTCTACGTGCGCGATCCCGAGTCCGGCGACGAGGAGGAGACCGAGCTCGAGGCGATCCTCAAGGACGCCGGCGTCGAGCGGACCGTCGTGATCGGGCTCGCCCTGGACTACTGCGTGAAGGAGACCGTGCTCGACGCGGCCAGGAAGGGCTACGACCCGACCCTCCTGACGGCCGCCACCGCGGCCGTGAACCTCCAGGAAGGCGATGGCGACCGCGCCCTCAAGGAGATGGAAGAGGCCGGGGCGACCCTCCGGTGACCGGCCTCCCTCCGGCGGAGGACGGGGCGCCGCTCGGCCTCCTCACCGATCTCTACGAGCTGCGGATGGCCCAGACCTACCTCCTGGAGGGCATGACCGCGCCCGCCACGTTCACCCTCTACATCCGCCCCGACGCGCGGCGACCCTGGTGGCTCGCTGCCGGCACCGGATCGGCGATCGAGGTGCTCGACCGCTTCCGCTACGACGCCGCGGAGATCGACTACCTCGCGAAGAACCTCGACCTCTCCGACGACTTCCTCGGGTGGCTCGCCGAGCTGGAGCCGCACGGCGAGCTCTGGGCGGTCGACGACGGCACCGTCGTGCTCGGCGACGAGCCCTTCCTGGAGATCACCGCGTCCCTCCCCTTCGCGCAGCTGCTCGAGACCGCTCTCCTCTCC
>JBOHEE010000281.1:0-2874 GCA_050700895.1 Nitriliruptorales bacterium
GCGAGGGAGGGTGCGATGACCGCTCGCCTCGACGCGCCCGGCGTGCCGGGCCGCGAACCTCCTCCTGCGTGGGAGGGTGCGATGACCGCTCGCCTCATCGCGCCCGGCGTGCCGGGCGCGAACCTCCTCCTGCGAGGGAGGGTGCGATGACCGCTCGCCTCGTCGCGCTCCTCGCGGCACTCGCGGTCGTCGCCTCGGCCTGCGCCGGCGGCGAACGCCTCCGGCTCGAGGCCGCCTTCGACGACGTCATCGACCTCACGGTCGACTCGCCCGTGTTCGCCTCCGACGTCCACATCGGGTCGGTGAGGTCGATCGCGCTGACCGAGGACAACCGGGCGCGGGTCGTCATGGAGGTCGAGGCGGACACCGGGTTGCCCGCCGAGGTCGAGGCGATCCTCATGCAGACCAGCATCCTCGGCGAGCGCGGCGTCGAGCTGCGGCCCGTGTCCTCCGGGGGGCGGCTCGCGAGCGGGGTCGTCCAGCGGACACGGGTGCGGAGCGATCTCGAGAACCTCGTCGTCGCGGGCACCGACGTCCTGTCGTTCGTCGCCGCGGACCGGGTCTCGGCGGTGGTGCATGCGGGCGCCGTCGCGTTCGGCGGCCGCGGTGACGTCCTCGGCGGCCTCGTCGACGACATCGAGGTGTTCGTCGGTGAGGCCGAGGCCGGCGAGGACGAGATCGTCCGCCTGCTCGTCAACCTCGATGCCCTCCTCGGGACCCTCGGCAGCGAGGCCGAGACGAACGCCGAGGCGGTCGAGGCCCTGGCGCGCGCGAGCCGCGCCCTCGCCGAGGAGGACGAGCGCCTCCTCGACGCGCTCGCCGACCTCCGAGAGCTCGGCGACGTCGGCGAGCGCATCCTGCGCGAGAACCGGCGCCAGCTCGACGACTTCTTCCGCCAGCTCCGGACGATCATCGCCGCCCTGACCGCGATCGACGGCGCACTGAACGGACTCCTGGTCGAGCTGCCGCGACACAACCTCCACGTCCCGAACGCGAACCTCCTCGAGTTCGTGCAGATCTGGCAGGACTCGATCATGTGCGGGACCGACACCGAGGACCGCGACAACCCCGCGAAGAGCTGCGACCCGCCGAACCCGGGCCGCTCGAACGAGGAGCCCGACTTCTTCCGCAGCGACGAATGCGACGAGCACGGCGAGAACTGCGAGCACGGCCACCGTACGAGGAACGAACCGACCGACTTCGGCGACGAGGACGACGTCGAGGAGGAGGACGACGACTCGGGCGGGGGCGGGGGCGGATGACCTCCATCCCGCGCGGGCTCCTCGTCAACCTCGTGACGGTGGCGCTCGTCACCGTCACCCTCGTCGCGTACGCGATCGCGAACTGGCTCGGGGGCGGGGTCGTCCAGCGCTCCTACACGGTCACGGTCCCGCTGGCGGAGTCCGGCGGCCTCTTCCCCCGCCAGGAGACGACCGTGCTCGGCAACGGCGTCGGCACCGTCGCCGACATCCGCCTCACCGACACCGGGGTCGACGTCGTCCTCTCGATCCGAGGGGACGAGGTCGTGCCGCAGCACGCGGTCGTCCGGATCCTGCGTCGCTCGACCATCGGCGAGCAGACGCTCGACCTCATCCCGGTCGCGGCGGACTACCGGCCGGAGGGGGAGGACCTCGACCCGTCCCGCATCCCGGTCGCCGAGGGCTGGGAGGCGGCCCCGAAGGGCTCGGTCGTCGAGCCGAAGGCGACCGCCTTCCCGGTGGCGGTGCCCGAGTTCCTCGAAACCACGGTCGACCTCCTCGAGGCGATCCCCGCCGAGGACCTCGGCACGGTCGTCCGCGAGCTCGCGCTCGGGGTCGGCGGCAGAGGCGAGCTCCTCCGGCGGCTGAACCGCGACAGCTTCGAGCTGAACACCACCCTCGTCGACGGCATCCCCGAGTTCCGCCGCCTCATCGACTCGAGCGCGGTCATCCTCGACGAGCTGTCCGAGCACCGCCAGGCGCTCGCCGGGGTCTTCCCGCCGCTCGCCGACGTCTCCGACCTCCTCGCCGAGAAGCGGGAGGTGACCGAGCGGCTGGCCACCGACTCCGGGACGACCTTCCTCACCGAGGCCGACGCGCTCGTGACGAACACCCGTGCGAACCAGCACTGCCTGATCGACGACTTCACCACGATCAACTCGATGATCGCCGAGCCGGAGAACCTCCGCGACCTCTCGCGGGGCCTCGACAAGGCGAACTTCTTCTTCCAGGACGGGTTCCACATCATCACCCAGTACGACCCGTTCCGGGAGGGCGTCGCCTGGCAGCGCATCAACCTCCTCCTCTTCGAGGAGGCCGGGGGCCAGCCCTACCAGCCGCACCGGCCGACCCCGCAGACGAAGCCCGGCGCCGCCTGCCAGTCACCGTTCGGGGTCGGGGTGAACGCGGTGCGCCAGGCCGACCACCAGCCGCCGGATCCGACCGCGCCCCCGATCGACTTCGCGCCGATGGTCGAGGGCGGGGAGCGCTCCGAGGGGACATCCCGGCGCACCCAGGGCGCCCCGGCGAGCCAGGCGGCCTCGGAGCAGGCCGAGGCCCCCGCCCGGCGCCTCGCGGCTCTCGGCGACAGCGGCTTCGCGCCCGATCCCGTCCCCGCCTCCGACGCATCGCCCACGCGAGGCGATGCGCCACCGCCGTCACCGGCGAGCGGGTGGCTGTTCGGCATCGTCGCGCCGCTGGTCCTGACGGCCGCCCTCCTCTTCCGGAGGCTGCGATGAGGATCCGAGCCCGCGTCCGACGCGCCGAGCCCTCCTCGTCGGGCCCACGGGAGCAGGCCGCCCCTTCGGAGCACGAGAGGGGACGGCGCGCGCGGCGGCGCGCGGCGGCCGGATCGGTCGTGGCCGTCGTCGCGGCTGCGGTCGCGGCGGTCGCGCTC
>JBOHEE010000282.1:0-2120 GCA_050700895.1 Nitriliruptorales bacterium
GGGGAAGGTCGTGCGGCCGGACCGTGCTGCGCCCGTTCGCCCCGGCGCGATCTGCGGCCTCGCCGAGCATCGCCTGGACCCTTCCGTTCAGCGCGTCGACCAGTCCGGAGTCGCTGCGGAGGTCCTGCCCGCTGACCGCGGCCTTCACGCGGCTCGCGACGGTCAGGCTCTCGGCGTTGTACGCGCCCGGACCGGCGAGGTCCTCTGGGCGGACGGTCTTGCGCCCGTTGTTCTTCGCACGCCTCATCGCGCCGTTGAGAAGGTCGCTCACGCAGGCGTTCAGTGCGTCGGGCAGGCCGCTGTCGACCCGCTTGTCCTTCGAGCCGATGACGTCTCGAACCCGGCTCACGGTGATGAGCTGCTCAGCCATGTGGTCGGTCTCCTTGTCGCTTCGGTGGGTCGTGTCCTGGGAGTGGTCGCTGGACCCAATGCGGCATCTTTGCCGGTTCCCGCCCCAAGGTCTAGGAACCCGCATTCCCCCGGACCGGCAGCATAAGGGCTTCTGCGGACAATTACGACCATCTTCGTCCGCGACCCGCCCGGCGACGGCGCTCCCGACGCCCCGGAGCGCCGGCGGAATCGTGCTCGACGTTCCCTCCGCGACGACGCCCTATCCGTCGGGGCCGCGGTCGCGCAGGACCGCCGAGAGCACGCCGTTGACGTAGCGCGGGGACGCCTCGGTCGACAGATCCTTGGCGAGCTCGACGGCCTCGTCGATGACGACCGCGGGCGGGGTGTCCCCCTGAAGCAGCTCGTGGATCCCCAGGCGGAGGATGTTGCGGTCGACGAACGGCATCCGGGCGACGGTCCATCCGCGGGCGTGGCGCTCGATGAGGCCGTCGATCTCGTCGAGGTGGTCCGCGACACCCGCAACGAGCTCGCGTGCGAAGCGGTCGAGCGGTTCGGCGTGCGTGTCGTCACGAGCCCGGTCGAGGGTCGCTCTGAGCTCGGCACGGCGGACGTCGGCCTCGTAGAGGATCTCGAGCGCTCGGCGCCGCGAGACGTGCCGGGAGGAGGTGCTCTTCGCCGCGTTCACGCGCGGGACAGGTACTCGCCGGTCCTCGTGTCGACCTTCACGCGGTCGCCGACGTCGACGAAGAGCGGGACCTGCACCTGGGCGCTGGTCTCGAGCGTCGCCGGCTTCGTGGCGTTCTGGACCGTGTTGCCCGCGACCCCGGGCTCGGTGTCGGTCACCTCGAGCTCCACCGCGGCCGGGAGCTCGACCCCGACGATGCGCCCTTCGTGGTCGAGCACGTCGATGGTGTCGCCCTCGATGAACCAGTTCGCCGCCTCCCCGACGTCGTCGGGCATGACGTGCTCCTGCTCGTAGGTGTCGGAGTCCATGAACACGTAGGCGTCGCCCTCGCGGTAGAGGTACTGGAGCGCCCGCTTGCGGATGATCGCCTGCGGGACGTCCTCGCCGGCGCGGAAGGTCTTGTCGAGGGTGCGACCGGTCTCGACGTTCTTGAGCTTGGTCCGCACGAAGGCGCCGCCCTTGCCGGGCTTCACGTGCTGGAACCCGACGACCTGCATGAGCGCGCCGTCGACCTCGAGCGTCATGCCGTTCTTCAGGTTGTTGGTGGAGACCATGCTGGCTCCTCGTGATCGCGTCTCCGGCCCGCCTCACGCGAGGTCGTGGCTGCAAGGTGATGAGCTCACGCGTCGAGGCGGTCAGCCGCTCGGGTGGCCCGTCGGGCCGTACGGCGATGGTGTCCTCGATGCGGACGCCGCCCCTGCCGGCGAGGTGGACCCCCGGGCTCGACGGTGACCGTCATCCTCGCTCGGAGCGTAACAGAGGCGCCCGCGGCGACGGTCGGACGTTCGTGGATGTCGAGGCCGACCCCGTGGCCGGTCCCGTGGAGGAAGTGGTCGCCGAGGTCCGGCACCTGCTCGGCCGACTCGGTCGCGTAGCGCCCGTCGGTGAGGAACACGTCGAGGTCGGGGTCGACCGCGAGCAGCAGCTGGCCGTTCGAGCCGGTGAAGCCGGTGAGCCAGCGGACGTTCGTCGGCGTGGTGACGTAGACGGCATCGAGTCCTTCCGCGGCCAGCGCGTCCCGGACGCGGTCCCGGCGGGCCCGGTGGTCGACGCCGGGCAGCCGCCGATCGGCAAGGTCGAGCGG
>JBOHEE010000283.1:0-1596 GCA_050700895.1 Nitriliruptorales bacterium
CGAGGAGCCTGACGCGGCCGCGGCTCGACTTCGTCTCGTCGTACCAGGTCAACGCCTTCGGCGACCGATTGTTCGGCCAGAGCGATGACGACGACGCCGGGGCGCCCCAGGGACTGGCCAGCGCCTACGAGACGCTCACTCAGGGGGACCAGACCGGCTGGACGCTGGGGCTGGAGTTCTCGATGCCGATCGGCTTCCGCTCGGCCCAGGCCCAGGTGCGGAACTATGAACTGCGGATCGCCAAGGCCCGCGACGTTCTCGCCGCGCAGGAACTGGAAATCAGCCACGAGCTGGCCACCGTCTTCCAGAACCTGGCCGCCAATCACGCGACGGCGAGCACCAACTTCCAGCGCTGGCGGGCCGCCCAGCAGTTCGTCGAGATCTTCGAGCAGCGGCGACGGGCCGAGGCGCCCGTCGACGCCGACCTGTTCTTGCGGGCCTTGCAGACGCTGGCCGAAGCGGAGCGGGCCTACTACGAGAGCCTGGTCCGCTACAACCAGGCGATCGCCGAATACTACTACCGCAAGGGCATGCTGCTGGAACGGAACAACGTCTACCTGGCCGAAGGCGCCTGGACCCCCGAGGCGTACGACGACGCCTTGCGGCGGGCCTGGGCGCGGAGCCACGCGATCGAGGTCGAACACATGGAGAGCGAACCGCCTCCGTTCGCCTTCCCGGTGGACCAGGGCCACATCATCATGCCCGGCGTGCCGCTGGAACCGCTCGCGCCGCCGGCCGAGTTCGATCGCCTGCCGCTACCCGATCCCGTCCCACCCCCGCCTGCTCCGGCGGCGGAGGCCGAAGTTTCGCTCTTCGAGCGGGAGACCGAGCCGGGGAACGAGTCGGAGGCCAGTCCGTTCCGGTTGACGGGGTTCGATGATCAGTAAGAATTCTGCCCGGCCAGCAATGCCGGCTGATTGCTGGCAAAGGCCCGAAGGGCGGCCTGCTTGCCTAGAATCCGCATGTCTGGCTGCAAACCAATCACATCGGCTCGCAATCCGCCTCCATGACGTAACCGACGGCCCTGATCACGTCGCGCATCGTGATATCGTCTAATTGCCCAAGTGGACCGTTTGCGACGTCAAGCTGAGCGATATCGAGCGTGAGCATATTCTCGCACTGCGCGACGCAATTCTTCGTCAGACCAAACTGCCCGGACTGAAACGGCACGCAGTTTGGCAATGTGGACCGACGAGCAAATCGCGCCGACGTGACGAGGGCAGCCATGACGGTGCGCCCCCGATTCAGCTCCTCGCGGGACACGACGAGTACCGGATGAGGCGTACTGTCGTCGAGATCGGCCATGTAGATTTCGCCGGGGCGGATCATCAGTAGGGATTCTCCCGCGCCAGCCGCGCGGCTTGCTTCCGGGCAAAGGCGCGGAAGGCGGCCTGCTCGCGCTCATCCTGCAGAATCTCGCGGATCTCCTCGAACAGGTCTGCGCTGAGGAGCACGACATCCCGACCAAGGTCCGGGACGGAAACCCGCACGGGTTCTCCCTTCAGGACGTCCTGCCGCTGCTCTTCGGTCAAGTCAATACTCACGATCATCTCCTCTGGAATGGACGTTCAGCGCGGCTCAGCAAAGGCCCGCCGG
>JBOHEE010000284.1:0-3973 GCA_050700895.1 Nitriliruptorales bacterium
TAATAGCGCGGTCACGCGCTGGCTCGCCCCACGAGGGCTTCCAGACCTGATGGGCCGTGCCGCGAAGGCCGAGTTCGCTACCCGCTACGCGTTCACCGGCACGCTGGCGGCTGCCGAATGGGCGCCGTACGCGCCGGCACGATCGGCGATGGTCTACGTCGAAGACACCACCTCCGCCGCGGCGTCCTGGGGACTGCGGGCCGTCGATGCCGGAGCAAACGTCCTCCTCGCCGAACCTAAGATCGACGTCGTGTTCGAACGTCCACTGACCACGAACACCGGACTCGTCATCGCGGCCCCAACGCAGGTCGTCGTGGACCTCATGACGGGACCGGGCCGCAATCCGAGCGAGGCCGAGGAACTTCTCGAATGGATGAAGCGCAATGAGCAATCTTGGCGAGGACCGGGTTGACCTGCTCGTTCGAGCTCGGTCGGCGTTGCTTGATGCCCTTGACGCGCTCGAGGCGCATCGGGCCTCTGTGGTCGTCATCGGCGCCCAGGCCATCTACCTCCGCACGGCGGCCGCGCCGGTTGCTCTCGCGGAAGCGACGAATGACAGCGACCTCGTCATCGATCCGCGGCTCCTGGACGACGATCCTCGAATCGAGGCCGCGATGGAGCGGGGTGGCTTCCATCGCAACCTGGCCTCCGGCCAGCCGGGCGAGTGGATGAGCGCGGCAGGGATCCCCGTCGACCTAATGGTGCCCGAGCGACTCGCGGGCGGAGGCAAGAGGACGTCCCGCGGTGCGCGCATCCCGCCACACGACAAGCACGCGACACGGCGCGCCCGAGGGCTCGAAGCGGCGGTTATCGATAATGACCTCATGGAGGTGGGCTCGCTGGCCGCGGACGATGGACGCCGGCCCGAGGTACGCATCGCAGGAACTGCGGCATTGCTCCTCGCGAAGGCGCACAAGATCGGCGAGCGCGCGATGACGTCGCCGTCGCGACTCGTCGACAAGGACGCGCACGATGTCTACCGCATCTTGGTCGGCACGGAGACCGAGCCGCTCGCTCTCACCTTCCGCCGCTTGCTCGACGACGGGCTCAGCGCCGAGAGCACGACCGAGGCGCAGCAGTATCTGCGTCGCCTCTTCGCCGCCGGCCCAGAGGCGACCGGCTCCCTGATGGCCGGCCGTGCCGAAGAGGGGATCGGCGAACCGATCACTGTCTCGCGACAGACTTCGATCCTCGCAGCGGACCTCCTGGAAGCCCTCGAGTGAGAGGGCAAGGAATGCTGGCTCCGCGGTCGAGCGGGCGCTGGGTCGCGGAGGCTTCTCCCCTGTCTCCGGTTGCTCACGAATTGCTCACAGAATTCGGCCGCACGGGGCGTTACGGCCCAGGTCGCCCCGGAACGTCAGAGCGGGAAAGCCCAGGTCAGGCGGCATGTGCCGGCACTCGGCGTCAGCCGCCAACACCAAGATCTGCGGCTTGAACCTCTCTGGCCGCAAGGCCGTGCGGGTTCGACTCCCGCCCCGGGCACCGGTTCTGAGCTGGTCCTATGCCTCCACGGGCAGGCGCCGCCAGAAGTCGAAGGGCGGTTTCCGCACCCGGAAGGCTGCCGAGGCGGCGCTGCGCGAGCTCGTGGCGAGCGTGGACGCCGGGAGGTATGTGGAGCGATCGACGCGGACCGTCGCCGACTACTCGACGGGTGGCTCGAGGTGGTCCGGCCCCGGCTGCGGCCGACGAGCGTGAACAGCTACGGGCAGGCCGTCGAGCACGTCAAGGGTCGGGTCGGCGCCGTGCCGCTCCAGTCGCTGGCGCCGCTCGAAGTCGAGAACCTGTACAAGAACCTGCTGCCGTCGGGCGGGGCCAAGGGTCGTCCGCTCGGCCCCAAGACGGTCCGCAACGTCCACGTCGTCCTGCGCAAGGCCCTCGCCGACGCCGAGCGGCTCGGGCTGATGGCCGCCGGCTGGTGTCGCTCGACCCGGAGACCGTGGCGGCCCAGCGGGACGATCGTCGCCGCCAGAACGAGGAGCGCCTCCGGGCCGGCGAGGCGTGGTCGAGCGAGGGCGACTTCGTGTTCACCAAGGAGATCGGCGAGCCGGTTCACCCGAGCGCCCTGTCCCGGCTGTTCGTCTCGTCCGTGCGGCGGGCGGGGCTGCCCACGAGTACTACACCGCCGCGGGTGAGGCCGCCGGCCTGTGGAAAGGGGCGGGCGTCGGCCCGGCTGCGGAGGAGCTATGCCCAGCAGAGCGATGCCCACGACCACCACGAGGCATTCGAGGAGTTCGGAGACACGCATCGCGAAGCTCCCCACCGGCGACCGATAGCCGAAGCTGGCGAGCGCCGAATCTCATGCGGCGGCCCACTGCCTTCCCTGGGCGAGAGCCTGCCTGCAGCTGTCGCGGTGTGGACCGCAGCGTCCAGCCGCTTGCGGTCACTCCCGCTGTGCGACTGCCACGGGCGGCGTGAACAACGCACCTTCGCCAACTGCTCGGCAACACCGCCACGAGCCGCCCAGCTCGGCCGTCGCCACGCCGCCGCCCCAGATCAGCACGCCGTCGGAGGTCGACACCGCGGGAGCTTCTCGCCGGCCGCGTAGTTCCTGACTATCGGTGAGTTCGGGGCGGTTGGACCCTGGCGCAAAGCGCCATGCACCGCTCGTTGGGTCGAGCACCAGGACCCGCCGGTCGGGATCGGCGGTGTCGAAGGCGATCACCTGCCCGTCTACTGCGACGTCGGTGTACCGCTCGTTGCCCTGGAATGCCACCGGGGCGTCAGGCACGGCGCGCCAAGTATTGGTCACAGGGTCGTATGCAGCCGCGTCGCGGTAAGTCCCAGACGTACCTGTGTCCGGGAAGGCGCGCCCACCACCGACAACGATCTCCTTGCCGGTCCACGCCACGAGCATTTCGCCTCGCACGTCCTGGGGCGGAGCGGGGAGCGGCCGCCACGTCGCGGTTGCCGGGTTGAGCGCAAGCGCCACCAGCCGCTGGGGCGCTCGGGCCCCATTGCCTGCTTCCGCGCCGATGAACACCAACTCATCGCCCGTCCAGACTGCGTCACGGAAGTAGGGCAGCACGTCCGGTGCGTCGGGGAGCTGGGTCCACTCGGCGGTCGCTGGGTCGTAGAGGGCGGCGCCCTGGGCCCCATCGGCCTCGTCCTCGTCCTGGCGGAAGAAGCCCACGACCAACACCTGCTCTCCCGTCCACACCGCATGCGAGCCCGACGAGCTGACCGTCCCGAACGGCGCTTCCGACACCGTGCGCCATTTATCGCCCTGTGGGTCGTAGATCGCTCCGTGCCTCGCGTAGTCGTGATCGCCGCCGAACGCCACCACCTCAGTTCCGGTCCAGACCGCGACCGGAGCGCCCATGACCTCGCTTGGTGGCTCCGCCAGGCGACGCCACGTACCAGTAGCTGGCGAGTAGGCCGCTGCCCCACCTTCCCCAGCGTCTCCTCCGTCGTAGCCCCCGAAGACGATCATCTCGTTGCCCGTCCACGCGGCGGCGTGCTGGAAGCGGGCCGAGATGGGTGCCTCGGGCAGCGGTTCCCATGTTCCCTCGGACGGTGACCCGACGGCGGGTGGAAGCACTTCGGTCGGGCGATCGTCGCCCCCTGCGACGACCACCGCCACCCCCATGGCAGCCACCCCGAGCGCGGCGACAGCGACCCGTGCGCTCAGCGCCTGACGGCGACGCAGCGCGATCCGGCGCTCGACCCGAGCAGGCAGGTCATCGGGGACCGTCAACGCCTCGGCCGACATCCGCAGCTCGGTTCGCAGCCGCGCCTCGATGCTGACGTCCATCACCGGTCCTCCAACTCCGCACGGAGCCGCTCCAGACCCCGCGCTGCGTGCGACTTCACTGTCCCCACCGACAAGCCGAGAAGATCGGCGACCTCCCGCTCGTTGGGGAGGTGCAGCGTGGTCCACGCGCTGCCGAGCCCCCGCGATCGAAGGGCGAGCATGAAGCTCCACACCGCCGGGAGGATCGAGCCCCACCACCCGGCCTGCATGGGACTGGGCTGA
>JBOHEE010000285.1:0-26084 GCA_050700895.1 Nitriliruptorales bacterium
GGACAGCGAGGCCGACCGCAACGCCCCCGGCGCCAGCCGCGCCCGACCGAGGACGAGCGGGTGCGGGAGCTGCGTGGGCCGCTCCAGCGTGTCCTGAAGCGCCTGCCCGAGATCGAGCGGCAGGTGATCGAGTACCGGATGGGCCTCGTGGACGGCCACCCACGCAACATCACCGAGACCGCCCGGCAGCTCAGGCTCACCGCCACCGAGGCGAAGCAGATCGAGCAGCGGGCGTTCGAACGCATCCGCGAGGTCGTGCCGCTCGGTCAGCTCCACAAGCTCCTCCAGCAGTGACGCGCGCGATCGCAGCCTGATGTCCTCGCTGCAAGAGCTCGTCGCGGACGCCGGACTCTCGGGCTCCGCGGTCGACCACCTGCAGGCCCTGGTCTCCGACTGGCAGATCCTCGCCGACCTCTCCTTCGCCGACCTCCTGCTGTTCGTGTGGGACATCCAGAAGGACGAGTTCGTCGTCGTGTCGCACATGCGCCCGTACACCGCACAGACCCTCTACAACGAGGACCTCGTCGGCCGCACGTTCGCGCTCGCCGAGCGGCGACACGTCGTCACGGCCTTCAAGGAGCGCCGCATCGTCCGCGAAGGCGAGCCGGACTGGTCCACGGGGGTGCCGGTCCGCGAGGAGGCGATCCCCGTCGCCTTCGACGAGGAGATCATCGCCGTCGTGACCCGAGAGGCGAACCTCTCGATGGTCCGGTCGCCGTCCCAGCTCGAGCTCACCTACCTCCAGACCGCGGGCGAGCTCGCCCACATGCTCGCCGAGGGCCAGTGGCCGTACCCGGGAGAGGACCCCGAGCGGGAGCTGGCCCCTCGGGTCGGGGACGGGCTGATGCGCATCGACCCGGGGGGTGTCGTCGTCTACGCGAGCCCGAACGCGATCAGCGCCTACCGGCGTCTCGGCGTCGTCGACAACATCATCGGCAGCCATCTCGGCGACTTCGACCTCGACGACGAGGCCGTGCTCGAGTCGCTCGCCGACGGGGAGCCGCTCGAGAGCGAGGTGGAGGCCCGCGGCGCAGTCGTGCTGCGTCGCCTCCTTCCTCTCGTGCGCGGTACCGAGGTGCTGGGCGGCATCATGCTCGTCCGCGAGGTGACCGAGCTGCGCCGCCACGAGCGGCTGTTGCTCTACAAGGACGCGACCATCCGGGAGATCCACCACCGGGTGAAGAACAACCTCCAGACGGTCGCGTCACTCCTGCGGCTGCAGTCGCGTCGCTTGCGGAGCGACGAGGCGAAGGAGGCGCTCGGGGAGTCGGTGCGTCGCATCTCGTCGATCGCGCTCGTCCACGAGACGCTCTCGCAGGAGAGCCGGCAGCGGGTGTCGTTCGACAAGGTCGCGCAGCGCCTGGTCGACATGCTCGGAACCGGCCTCACGGATCCCGAGCGACCGGTGAAGATGACCCTGGCCGGGTCCGCGGGCGAGCTGCCGGCCGAGATCGCCACGCCGCTCGCGCTCATTCTCTCGGAGCTCGTGCAGAACGCGGTCGAGCACGCGTTCCCCTCCCGGTCGGGGGCGGTGGCCGTGTCGCTCGAGCGTCAGGCCGCGACGCTCCGCCTCGTCGTGGAGGACGACGGAGTCGGTGTGCCGGAGGACTGGGAGCTGTCGATCGACGCGCACCTGGGCCTCCAGATCGCCGCGACCCTCATCGAGTCCGAGCTCGGGGGGTCGTTGAAGGTCGGGCGCCGGGACGACGGCGACGGCACCGTCGCGACCGCGGAGCTGCCACTGCCGGGGAACACGACGGAGGCGGTCTGAGGATCTAGGGGCTCGACGTGGTGGTCTCGTCGGGGACGAACTGGAGCGACGGGTCGTCGGCCTGCCCGGTCGTGACGAGGCGGAACGCGAGCCAGCCGAGCGCGGCGACGACCACCAGCGTGACGAGGGCCGTGAGGACACGCCGGAAGCGGCTCGGGCAGCGCGGTTCGACGGGCTGCGTGAGGCCCGGTGAGTAGATCTCCGTCGGCCCGACATCCGCGAGCGGGGCCGGCTCTGAGCCGGGAGGCGTGGTGAGCTTCGTCCGTGTCCGCACGCCCCGGAAGCTAGCTCGCGACGCGGCGACGGCGGGCGCGCTGGCGCTGCCGCTTCAGCGTGCGACGCTCCTCCTCGGTGAGCCCGCCCCACACGCCGGCGTCCTGGTTCGTCGCGAGGGCGAACTCGAGGCAGGGCTCGCGCACCGAGCACTCGGCGCAGATCCGCTTCGCCTCCGCCGCCTGCTGGACGGCGGGTCCGGTCGTGCCGATGGGAAAGAAGAGCTCGGGGTCCTCGTCCCTGCACGCGGCGGCGGAACGCCAGTCCTCAGCGTTGTCGAGTGCCCAGTCCATGCCTACGCCTGTTCTCTGTCGCCTGCCGGGGAGCCACGGAGCCATGCGCGCGGAGTAGTGCCGCCGTGACTTTGTGAAACCTTTCTCGAAGTTCGACTGTACTTGTTCCAGCCGGCACAAGCAAGAGTCTGCTTGCCGGAGTTCGCACTTCGAGGCCGAGAAGACCCGTTTTCGTGCGGTCAGCGCACGCTCCTGGGCGGTATGCGCGCCATGTCGGACTAGTTGATGACGTGGAGCGCCTCGGGAACGGCCTCGAGCAGCACCTCGCGGGTCTCCCCCGCGTAGTCGCCGTCGACCTGGTACGGGAGGGGAATCTCGCTGCGCAGGACCGCGCCGTCGAGGTCCCGCCAGTAGTCGACGTCTCGCGCGCGCACGTGGTTCGCGGTCGTGAACACCTGCTGGAGGACGCGCAGGATCCGGCGCGTGCGCAGGGTGCGGATGCCGAGCAGGTCGAGTCCACGCTCGAACGCCGCGTCGGGGGTCACCTGGAGAGGACGCTTTCCGAGATAGGCGTAGGGGTTCGCGTTGCCCGCGATGCAGAGGCCGTAGCCGGTGCGGTGCGGCTCACCTGAGAGCTCCACCGTGATCGGCAGTCGCGAGCGGTCGTAGGCCGCGAAGAACGCCTGCAACCCGAACCAGACGAACGACAGCTGGCGGACGGCCCGCTTGAGCCGGAAGCGCCGCTCCACGAGCCGGACGATCGCCGCGTCGAACCCGAAGCCGGCACTGGTCGCGAAGTAGCGCCCGTTCGCGCGACCGAGCCCGATGGTCGTCTCGGTGCCCTCCCGTAGACGCTCGAGCAGCACCGCGGTGGCGGCGATGGGATCGTCGGGAAGCCCGAGGTCGCGCACGAGGACGTTCGTCGACCCCCCAGGGATGAGCCCGAGGCGGACCGGCGTGCCCGCCATGGCCTGGATGACCTCGTTCGCGGTGCCGTCCCCGCCCAGCACGAAGATGACGTCGACGCCCTCGTGGATCGCCCCGGCCGCGAGATGGGTGGCGTGGCCGCGCTGCTTCGTCGGTTCGACGTCGAGCTTCAACTCGGACGCGAGGGCGGCGGCGATGACGTCGCGGATGCGATCGTCGGTGGAGGTCGCGTTCGGATTGAAGAGCAGGAGCGCCCGCACCTCATCCCTCTCGTCGGTCCGAGCAGCGTATCCAGGAGGCTGGTGCCCAACTTCGGTGCACGCCTGGGCGGTCCAGATCGCCCCTGGCGGCGTTGCGGACTCGCTTGCGCAGCGCTGCCACGCGGCGCTCGCCGCGCCTTGCCAGATGACGATCTGTCCTCGCCCATGCGCAGACCACGTTGAGCACCACCCTCGCCGCTAGGAGGCGGTCGGGCTCGGGGTCGGCGACGGCTCCTCCCCGGTCGGGCTCGGGGACGCCGTCGGGGCCGGCGAGGCGGTCGGCGTGGGTGAGCCGGACGGCGACGCCGGGGAGCCGGTCGGCGTCGGCGAGGGTGACCCGGTCGGCGTCGGCGAGGGTGACGTGGTCGGGGTCGGAGGCGGCGACGGGCACGTCGCCGTCGGGACGAGAACGCGCGGCAGCACGACGGTCTCGCCGGGGCACCAGGGAGCGGCGAGCAGCCCCGACTCCGGATCGATCTCGACCGCCACGCTCGCCTCCGCCGGGAGGACGAACCCTCGCGCGGGGGTGTTGCGGACGGCGACCCCCATGTACTCGCGCCAGATCCGAGCCGGCCACGAGCCGCCGGTGACGACGGACCCGCCGGCGACGCCCCGCATCGGGATGCGGCCCTCCGGATAGCCCATCCAGACCGCCGTGGAGAGCGACGTCGTGTAGCCGACGAACCATGCGTCGGCATGGTCCTGGGTGGTGCCGGTCTTGCCGGCGACCTCGCGACGCGGCAGCCGCGCCCTGGCCCCCGTTCCGTTCTCGACGACGTCGACCAGCATCTCGGTGACGACCCAGGCGACCGAGGGATCGATGACGAGGCTCGCCGTCGTGGGCGGCCGCCACACGACGTTGCCGTCCTCGTCCTCGATGCGGGAGATCGGCGTCGGCGGTACCCGTCGTCCCAGTTGGGAGAGCGTCCCGTAGGCGGCCGCCATCTCCAGGGGGCTCACGCCGATCCGCAGGCCGCCGATCGCCGTCGCGGGGTTCGGGTCGAGTGGCGAGGTGATCCCGAGCGCGCGTGCGGCGGCGATCACCCGTTCCAGACCGATGTCGCGGGCGAGACGCACGTACGCCGCGTTCACCGACGACCGTGTGGCCTCTTCGAGCGTGATCGTCCCCCGCGAGGACCGGTCGTAGTTGCGGACGGGGTACTCGCGTCCGTCGGGGAAGCCGACCGTCCCCTCGTTGCCGTTGACGGGGGAGTCCGGTCGCCAGCCGCTGCCGATGGCGGCAGCGAGCACGAACGTCTTGAAGGTGGAGCCCGGCTGGCGGCGGCCCTGCGTGGCGAGGTCGAACTGGTTCCTGTCGTAGTCGCGCCCGCCGACGAGCGCCAGGATCGCTCCCGTCTCCGGCTCCACCGTGGCGATCGCGACCTCCGGGTCGTCGGCTGCGGGGAAGAACCTCGCCACCGTCTCCACGGCGGCCGCCTGCAGGTGCGGGTCGAGCGTGGTGTGGATGCGCAGCCCCGCCCCGTAGAGGCGGTTGGCCCGGGCGTTCTCGTCGCGACCGAAGTCGGGATCCTCGAGGAGGGTTCGCACCACGAAGTCCACCCAGCGCCGTTCGGACGTCTCCGGGATCGGCGGTCGCTCGTGGACGTCGACCTCGGAGGCGGCTGCCGTCGCGGCGTCGTCGGCGTCCACCATCCCTTCGTCGACCATGTGCTGGAGGACGCGGTCGCGGCGCTGCCGAGCGGCGTCGGGGACCCGCGTCGGGTTGAGGGTCTCCGGGGCGCGGACGAGGCCGGCGAGAAGCGCAGACTCCGCGAGGTCGAGCTCGGTGACGCGCTTGCGCCAGTAGGTGAACGCGGCCGCCTCAACCCCGTAGGCCCCGTTGCCCAGGTAGATCGTGTTCAGGTACTCCTCGAGGATCTCCTCCTTCGACAGGCGACGTTCGAGGTCCATCGCGAGCATCGCCTCCCGGAGCTTCGTCTCGAAGGTGACGTCCTCACCGGGGAGGTAGAGGTTCTCGACGAGCTGCTGGGTGATCGTCGATCCCCCCTGCTCGATCTCGCCGACCGCGAGGTTCGTGAGACCGGCGCGTACGATGGCCCGCGCGTCGATGCCTGCATGCGTCCAGAAGCGGCGGTCCTCGGCGGCGACGACGGCGTCGCGGAGGTGGCCCGGGATCTCCTGGAAGGGGACGGGCTCGCGGAACTCCTGGCGCAGAACGGCGAGCTGGTTGCCGGCGGCGTCGTAGACGAAGGACTGCGCCGGCGGGCGTCGCTCGACCTCGTCGAGGGTCGGGAGCGCGAGCGTGACGACGCTGGCGCAGGAGGTCGCCCCGAGCGCCAGGGTGGCGACCATGAGGCTGAGGCCCTGCCCCCGCGCCGGCGCCACCGCTATCCCAGCGCTTGCTCGAGGTCGGCGACCAGGTCGTCCACGTGCTCGATCCCGACGGAGAGGCGGATCAGGTCGTCCGGGACGGCGAGCGGGGAGCCTGCCACCGACGCGTGGGTCATGCTGCCGGGGTGTTCGACGAGGCTCTCCACGCCTCCGAGGGACTCGGCGAGGAGGAACATGTCCGTTGCCGCCGCGATCTCGAGCGCCCGATCGCGCCCGCCGAGGGGATGGAAGGACACCATGCCGCCGAACGCGCGCATCTGCCGGCTCGCGATCTCGTAGCCGGGATCGTCGGCGAGGCCCGGGTAGCGGACGCGGCGGACCTTCGGATGGTCGCGGAGGTACTCGGCGACCGCTGCGGCGTTCGCGCAGTGGCGGTCCATGCGCACGCCGAGCGTCTTGATGCCGCGGAGCACGAGCCACGCGTCGAGCGGTCCCGGCACCGCCCCGGCCGCGTTCTGGAGGAAGGCGAGTTCTGCGGCGGTCTTCTCGTCGGTGCAGACGGCACCTCCCACGACGTCGGAGTGACCGCCCAGGTACTTCGTCGTCGAGTGGACGACGAGAGCGGCACCGAACTCGATGGGGCGGGTGAGGTAGGGCGTGGCGAAGGTGTTGTCGACCGCGAGTCGCGCGCCGCGCTCGTGTGCGATGGCGGCCACCGCGGCGATGTCGACCACCTTCAGGAGCGGGTTCGTCGGCGACTCCGCCCAGACGAGCCGTGTCGTCCGCTCGAAGGTGTCCTCGAGGGCGTCGAGGTCGGTGAGGTCCACGACCGAGTAGCGCAGACCAGCCCGGGAGAGCACCTGGCTGACGAGCCGGAAGGTTCCTCCATAGACGTCGTCCGGCAGGATCAGGTGGTCGCCGGGGTTCAGGAGCCGCAGGACCGCGTCGGTGGCGGCCATCCCCGACGCGAACGCGACGCAGGCATCAGCCGACTCGAGACTCGCGAGGCAGGCCTCGAGCGCCGTCCGCGTCGGGTTGCCGGTCCGCGCGTACTCGTAGCCCCGGTGCTCGCCGACCGCGTCCTGCACGAAGGTCGACGTCTGGAAGATCGGGACGGCGACCGATCCGGTGACCTCCTCGGGTTCCTGGCCGACGTGGATGGCCCGCGTCTCGAACTCCATCAGCGGTGCTCGGAGAGGAACGCGAGAAGGTCCGCCCGGGTGACGACACCGACGGGGCGGTCGTGGTCGATCACGATGACCGCCGGAGAGCCGGCAGCGAGATCGCTGAAGACGTCGTCGAGTTCGGCGTCGACGTCGGCGACCGGAAGCGGGGGCTGCAGGACGTCGATGACGTGGCTCTGCATGACGGAGGCGTCCTGGAGGACGGCGTCGAGCAGGGCGTTCTCGCGGATCGAGCCGATGACGGCCGACACGGTCGGCTCGTGCTCCCCCTCGCGGAAGACGGGCATCTGGCTGACCCCGAACTCCTTCAGCAGCGAGATCGCCTGCGACACGGTCTCGTACGGGTGGCAGTGGATGAGCTCGGGGATGTCGCCGTTCTTGCCGCGGACGACCTCGCCGACCGAGACCTTGCCGCCCGCACGCTGGAGGAACCCGTGCTCGGCCATCCACTTGTCGTCGTACAGCTTCGAGAGGTAGTTGCGCCCCGAGTCGGGGAGGAGCACGACGACGGTGGCGTCCTCGGGCAGGTCGCGCGCCGCCTCGAGCGCTGCGACGACCGCGGTGCCGCCCGATCCGCCGGCGAGGATCCCCTCCTCGCGGGTGATGCGCCGCGCCATGAGGAAGGCGTCGTGATCCGAGACCCGCACCCAGCGGTCCACGACCGACGCGTCGAACGTCTCCGGCCAGAAGTCCTCGCCGATCCCCTCGGTGAGGTAGGGATGGACGTCACCGGTGTAGATCGACCCCTCGGGGTCGGCGCCGACGATCGTGACCTCGGGCTTGCGATCCTTCAGGTAGCGCCCGACGCCGGTGATGGTCCCGCCGGTGCCGACGCCCGCGACGAAGACGTCGATGAGCCCGTTCGTCTGCCGCCAGAGCTCGGGACCGGTGGAGAAGACATGGGCGGTCGGGTTCGCCTGGTGGAAGTACTGGTTCGGCTGGAAGGCGCCCGGGGTCTCGCTCGTGATCCGGTTCGCCACCGAGTAGTAGCTGCGTGCGTCGTCGGGATCGACCGCCGTCGGGCAGACGACGACCTCGGCGCCGTACGCGCGCAGGAGCGAGATCTTCTCCTGCGACATCTTGTCCGGCATGACGAAGATGCAGCGGTAGCCACGGCGGGCAGCCGCGATCGCAAGTCCGACGCCCGTGTTGCCGGACGTGGGCTCCACGATGGTCCCTCCGGGCCTCAGGAGGCCGGCGGACTCCGACGCCTCGATCATCGCGATGCCGATGCGGTCCTTGACGGAACCCCCCGGGTTGAGCTGCTCGAGCTTCGCGAGGAGCGTCGGCGGGACGTCGCGCGAGACGCGGTCGAGCGCCACCAGCGGCGTGTCGCCGATGAGGGCGACGAGGTCCGGCACGACCTCGCGCCCCCGGTCGTCACGGAACCGGCGCGGGCCGTCGAGCGGATCGTGGGCGATGCCGGGAGTTTCCGCGTAGGCGGACCGGTCGGCGACGTCGATCTTCTCGTTCGTGGGGTCGGCCATCGCTGCCTCTGGGTGTTCGAGGGAATACCGAGGAGGCTACGCGAACCCTGGCTGAGCCACCCGAACCTGGTTGCGCCCGGCGGCCTTCGCCTCGTAGAGGGCGGCGTCGGCGGCCGCGAGCGCCTCCTCGAGCCCGGGGCCGCTGACGAGGCTGACCCCCGCGGAGAACGTGACCGGCCGCCCGCCCACCTCGACCTCCCGCCGGACCGCTGCGAGACGCCGGCTCACCCAGAACTCCGTCCTGTCGACGTCGGAGCCCTTCAGCGCGACGAGGAACTCCTCACCGCCCCACCGGGCCTTCACGTCGCCGGTCCGCCCCGCGCCGAGGATGCCTGCCACCGCACGGAGGACCCGGTCGCCCTCGGCGTGGCCGTGCTCGTCGTTGACGCGCTTGAACTCGTCCAGGTCGACCAGGGCGATCGCGAAGGGACGGCTGAACCCGGCGAGCACCGTCTGCGCCCCGGCTCGGTTGAGGAGCCCGGTGAGCGCGTCGTGTTCGGCCCGCTCCTCCGCCGCGCGGAGGAGGAGCGCGTGGTCGAGGCTGATCGCAGCCCGGCTGGCGATGAGCTCGACGAGCCGGCGCTCGCTCGAGCTGACCGGAGAGGCGCGCCACCAGCGGAGGGTTCCGAGTGCTCCTCGGGCGGTGGTGAGTTCGATCTCCTCCGTCTGCAGCCCGTCGGGTGCGGCAGCCGGCCAGGCGGTCATGCGGCCGTGGACGTCGATCGCCGCCGCAGCGGCCGAGAGGTAGCCGACGACGACGCGGCAGGTCGCCTCGCAGAGCGCGTCGACGTCGAGGGTGGCGGCGAGTGTCGCGGTGGCGTCGTCGAGGGCGTGGAGGTCACGGTTGACGCGACCGAGCTCGAGGGTCATGGCCGCGAGGGGCGCGGCCGCCGACGCGTACTGCGAGACGTCCCGCAGGACCACGAGTGCCCCGTCGTCGCAGCGCGCGACGGTCGCGTCGAGCACCCGCCCGTCGGCGGTGGTGAGCTCGACGCTCCGCTGGGGCGCGGCACGGATCGCCGTCAGGAGCGCATCCCAGGACGCTGTGTCGAGGACGTCGTCGAGCGCGAGGCCGCCGAGGAGCCCGGCCGCATCGTCGCGACGGAGCTCGCGGCCACCGTCGTCCAGGCTGACGGTCGTGTCCACACCGTCCTTTCCACGGGTCGGGTGAGCATTCCCGGCGCGTCGGCGGGGCGCAAGGTTGCCATCTCTGCCTCGGGGGACGAGGAGCCCGGGTAGCGTTGCGGGGTCCACGACCGGAGGCTCAGGGATGGGCGAGGGCCGCGACATCGAGCGTGTAGTCCGCGATGCCGAGGCGGCGCAGGGTCATGAGGACGACGACAAGCAGCTCGTCGTGGTCCGCATGCCGGAGGAGGAGAGCGACGAGGCGGACCGGCAAGAGGAGATCGAGCATCCGGCGAAGTTGATCCGGATCGCGACGATGATCCAGCGGATGCTGCTGGAGGTCCACGACGTCGATCTCGACGAGGCGAGCCGGCGGCGCCTCGTCGACATCTACCAGCGGACCCTGCAGGAGCTCGGGGAGGTGCTCTCTGAGGATCTGAGGGAGGAGCTCACCGACATGGTGTTCCACGAGCTCGAGTCGGAGGAGCCGCCGTCGCAGGCGGAGATCCGGGTCGTCCACGCGCAGCTCATCGGCTGGCTCGAGGGCCTCTTCCACGGCATCCAGGCGAGCCTCGCCTCCCAGCAGCTCTCGGCGACCCAGCAGCTCGCGCGGCTGCGCTCCCAGCCGGCCATCGGCCCGGGCAAGCAAGAGGGCGAGGGACCCCCGGGCCAGTACCTCTGACGCCGGTCTTACCTTACGCTCACATGTCCCGAAGGCTGGGTGCGACCCCTCCTCCGTCTCCTCCCCGCCGGCCTCGACTCTTCAGACGCCGCACCTGACGCAGGCAGCCAGCAAGACGGCCGAGCGCCGGGAGGACGGACCGGAGGATGGTGCGCGCGGCGGGACTCGAACCCACGACCTTCGGCTCCGGAGGCCGACGCTCTATCCAGCTGAGCTACGCGCGCAGGGAGATCACTCGACGTGACGGCCGGAGGGTACCGGTCCGTCCCTGCCGGGAGCACGGCAGGCGCCTGCGGCCCCCGAGCCGGTGACTGGACGCCAGGGGACTCGGCTACGGTCTCGCGCCACCAACAGGGGCTACGAAGGGACGCGACAGGTGGCGACGGTCCTCGCGGTCGACGACGACCCGGTGATCCTGCGACTGCTCGAGGTCAACCTCGAGATGGAGGGGTACTCGGTCGTGCTCGCCAACGACGGCGAGGAGGCGCTCGTCAAGGCTCGTGAGCACCACCCGGACCTCGTTCTCCTCGACGTGATGATGCCGAAGAAGGACGGCTGGTCGGTCGCGGCGGCGATGCGGGAGGACCCGCGGCTCTCCGACGTCCCGATCGTCTTCCTGACGGCCAGGGCGCAGGACACCGACATCCAGAAGGGGACCGAGCTCGGGGTCAGCGCCTACGTCACCAAGCCCTTCGACCCCATCGACCTGCTCGAGCTGATCGAGGAGCTCGTCGCGGCGGACTGACACCCGGCTTCGGGACCGCGTCGCCACGGTCGTACCCTGCCGAGCATGGTTCTACCGGAATCCATCGATCCGGCCGTCGCCGAGCTGGGCGAACGGGTCCGGGCCGCCCTGCGCGCCGCCGGTCTGCCGGACGCCGACCCGGCCTTCGAGCGCCCCAGGAACCCCGAGCACGGGGACTGGGCGACGCCGCTCGCGCTCGGCCTCGCGCGTGAGGCGAAGGCTTCCCCCCGCGACATCGCGGAGCGCCTCGTCGGGCACCTCGAAGTCCCGGACGCCGTCGCCGCCGTCGACGTCTCCGGCCCCGGCTTCGTGAACTTCCGCTTCGCACATCGCTACTTCGAGGACGTCGTCCGCCGCATCCTCGAGGAGGGCGAGCGGTACGGGCGCCGCGACCTGCCGAAGGACGAGCAGGAGCGCGTGAACATCGAGTTCGTGTCCGCGAACCCGACCGGGCCGCTCCACGTCGGGGCGGGCCGCTGGGCCGCGCTCGGCGATGCCATCGCCGCCCTGCTGGAGGCCCAGGGCCACGAGGTCGGGCGCGAGTACTACTTCAACGACGCGGGCGCCCAGATGCTGCACTTCGGCGAGTCGGTCCTTCGGGTCGCCCGTGGCGAGGAGCGCGGCGAGGCGCACTATCAGGGCGACTACATCGTCGAGATCGCAGACGAGATCCGCGGCCAGCACGGCGACGCCTTCTTCGAGGGGCCCGAGGACGAGGTGGTCGAGCGGGTGACCGCAGAGGCCGCGCGCCACATGATCGACAGCATCCGGCGGCTCCTCCATCGCATGGGGGTCGACTTCGACGTCTGGTTCTCGGAGCAGCGACTGCACGAGACCGGGGAGATCAAGGAGACGATCGAGGAGCTCGGCAAGAGCGGACACACCTACGAGGACGAAGGCGCCGTCTGGCTGCGCACGACCACGTGGGGCGACGACAAGGACCGCGTGCTCGTCCGTTCCGACGGACGCCCGACGTACTTCGCCGCCGACTGCGCCTACATGCACGACAAGTGGAGCCGCGGGTTCGACCGGCTCATCTACCTCCTCGGCGCGGACCACCACGGCTACGTCGCCCGCCTGCACACCATCGCGCAGGCGTTCGACATCGAGGCGAGCGTCGAGGTCCCGATCGGGCAGTTCGTCAACCTCGTCCGCGGCGGCGAGCCGGTCCGGATGAGCAAGCGGGCCGGCGACTACGTGACGCTCGACGAGCTCGTCGACGAGGTTGGCGTCGACGTCGCCCGCTATCACTTCCTGCGCACGTCGATGGACCAGACCACCGACTTCGACCTCGAGGAGGTCGTGCGCCAGTCGATGGAGAACCCGGTCTACTACGTCCAGTACGCCAACGCCCGGATCGCGTCGATCCTGCGCAACGCCGACGAGTCCGGGTTCGACCCGGGCCAGCTCGAGGACGCCGCCCTCGATCTCCTCACCGAGCCCACCGAGGGGGAGCTGCTGCGCCGCCTGGCGGAGCTGCCCGAGGTCGTCGCCGACGCGGCCGAGCTGCGCGCCCCGCACCGGCTGTCCCGCTACGCGGAGGACCTCGCGGGCTCCTTCCACCGCTTCTACACCGAGTGCCGTGTCCTCGGCGTCCGTGAGGACATCGGGCGTGCCCGCTACTGGCTCGCGGTCGCCGCGAAGCAGGTGCTGGCGAACGCGCTCGGCCTTCTCCGGGTCTCCGCGCCGGACCGGATGTGAGCGCCGAGACGCCCGGTCGGGCCGACCCGGGGCTCGGCCCCTGGCCCGCCACGTACGGGCGGGACGACACCGGCGCACTCGCTGTCGGCGGCGTGTCGGTCGCGGACCTCGCGCGCGACCGCGGCACCCCGCTGCTCGTGGTCGACGAGGAGGATCTCCGCCAGCGCTGCCGGCAGTACCGGGCGGCCTTCCCCGACGCCGAGGTCGCCTACGCGTCCAAGGCCTGGTGCGTCACCGGCATCCTCCAGGTCGTCGCGGAGGAGGGTCTGTGGGTCGACGTCGCGTCGGGCGGCGAGCTCCACACGGCGCACGTCGCCGGCATCCCGATGGACCGGGTCATCCTCCACGGCAACAACAAGTCCCCGTCGGAGCTGCGCCAGGCGGCGGAGCTCGGGGTCGGTCGGGTCGTCGTCGACAGCCTCGCCGAGCTCGAGCGCCTCGAGGCGATCGGCCGCGAGCGCGACCACGACTTCACCTGCTGGCTGCGCATCACCCCCGGCATCGACGCGCACACCCACGACTACGTCCGTACCGGTCACGACGACACGAAGTTCGGCTTCACCCTCTCGCTCGGGCTGGCCGACGAGGCCGCGGCGCGGGCGGGTGACCTCGCCCACGTGCGGGTGGTCGGGATCCACTCGCACATCGGGTCGCAGATCTTCGGCACCGACGCCTTCGCCGCGAACGCCGACGTGATGGTCGGCCTCCTCGCCCGCTGCGTCGACGAGCACGGGCTGCCGGTCACCGAGCTGAACCTCGGGGGCGGCATGGGGATCCGCTACACCCACGAGGACCGCCCCGTCGAGGTCGCCCACCTCGCCGACGAGGTGACCGCCGAGCTCGTGAAGGCGTGCGACCGCCACGGCGCCGAGCCGCCGCGTCTCTTCGTCGAGCCCGGGCGGGCCATCGTGGGCCCGTCCGCATTCACCCTCTATGAGGTCGGGACGGTGAAGGCGCTCGCCGGCATCCGCACCTACGTCTCGGTGGACGGCGGCATGAGCGACAACATCCGGCCCGCCCTCTACGGCGCCGAGCACGAGGTGACCCTCGCGAACCGCGCCGGCGAGGGAGTCGCCGCCTACACCGTCGTCGGAAAGCACTGCGAGTCCGGCGACCTCGTGGCCGAGCGGGCCTCACTCCCGGAGGACCTCGCCCCCGGGGACCTCCTCGCGGTCGCCGCGACCGGCGCCTACACCGAGTCGATGGCGTCGAACTACAACCGGATCGGACGGCCGGCCGCGGTTCTGGTCCGCGACGGGGTCGTCCGCCCGCTCCTGCGACGCGAGACGATGGAGGATCTCGTCGCCCGCGACATCCCTCTCTGAGGCGGTCCTCGGCGAGGACACCTGACCCTGTCCGAGTGGACGGGTCCCGGCGAGCCCGGGCCGTCGCTCACGAATAGACATCCTCAGGGAGACGACAGACATCCTCGGCGAGACGTCGAGAGCGGATGGACGTGCGCGCACGCGACCGGGCTCGGCAGGACGACGACACGGTCCCCATCGACCTGCGGGACGACGAGGATCCGGACCGCGACGGCGTCATCTCCGGGTTGGCCACGCTCGCGCGTGAGTGGGGCACGTGGCCGTCGGCGCGCATCGCCATGGTGGCGCGTGCGGTCATCCTCGCCGCCGGCATCCTCCTCCTCGTCATGGGCGCGGTGGCGCTCCTCCGCTCCGGCGGCTTCATCGCTGGTCTCTTCGGCGCCCATGTGACCGTGGGGTGGCTGCACCACACCCCCCTTCTCGGGATCGTCCACATGGCGGTCGGGGTCGGCCTGCTCGCGACTGCGTCGGTGACGGTCCCGGGCGACGGCAGCGAGGCGCTCGTCGGGGCCCTCTTCGTCGTCTTCGGCCTGATCACCCTCATCGAGCCGGGCGGCCTGCACGAGTGGCTCGCGACGCACCCGGCACACGGGTCCACCTACGTCGTCATCGGCCTCGCGGTCGCGGCACGGGACTTCGCGAGCGGCTGATCCCGGGCAGGGTCTGCGGCCCCTGCGGGGTAGTCTCGCCCACCGATCGGAGGGCGAGATGGACCGCACGATCCGCGTGGGTCTGCTGGGCTGCGGCGTCGTCGGCGCCGGCGTGGTTCGCATCCTCCACGACCGGGCGGATGACATCGCCGCCCGCACCGGCGCCCGAGTCGAGGTCGTCCGCGTCGCCGTGCGCGACCTGACGCGCGACCGGGGCCTGCCGATCCCGAGCGAGGCGTTCACCGCCGACCCGCTCGAGGTGGTCGACGCCGACGACGTCGACATCGTCGTCGAGGTCATGGGCGGTCGCGAGCCGACCAGCGAGCTCGTGCGGCGGGCGCTGAAGCAGCGCCGTCCGGTCGTGACGGCGAACAAGGACCTCGTCGCCAGAGAGGGCCCCGAACTGTTCGACATCGCCGAGGAGGCGGGGGTCGAGCTCCAGTACGAGGCCGCGGTCGCCGGCGCGATCCCGATCATCAAGCCGCTGAAGGAGTCCCTCGCCGGAGACCGGATCCGGCGGGTCGTCGGCATCCTGAACGGGACGACGAACTTCATCCTCACGCGCATGACCGAGGACGGCCAGGACTACGCGACCGCGCTCGCCGCCGCGCAGCGGCTCGGCTACGCCGAGGCCGACCCGACCGCCGACGTGTCGGGGCAGGACGCCGCGTCGAAGTGCGCGATCCTCGCCTCGCTCGCCTTCGACACGAAGGTCGTCGCCGACGACGTCTACTGCGAAGGCATCGAGAGGCTCACCGCCAAGGACATCGAGGTCGCCGCCCGCCTCGGCTACGTCGTGAAGCTCCTCGCGGTCGCGAGCGAGGTCGACGAGGCGGTGGCGGTCCGGGTCCACCCGGCGTTCGTCCCTCGCCAGCACCCGCTCGCCGCCGTGCGCGACTCCTTCAACGCGATCTTCGTGCAAGCCGACGCCGCCGGGGAGCTGATGTTCTACGGCCGCGGCGCCGGCTCGGAGCCGACCGGCTCTGCGGTGGTCGGTGACATCATCCATGTCGCCCGCCACCTCCTCCAGGAGTCCCGCGGGCCGCGCGAGTCGAGCCACCGCGAGAAGCGGCTCCGCGCCGTCGAGGAGCTGTCCACCCAGTACTGCCTGGTTCTCGACGTGGAGGACCGACCCGGCGTCCTCGCCGGCGTGGCGACGGTCTTCGGCACCCACGACGTGTCGATCGGCCAGGTGTGGCAGGAGGGACACGGCGACACCGCGCAGCTCGTGCTCGTGACCCACCGGGCCGTCGAGGGCAACCTCCGGCGCACCGTCGCCGCTCTCGGCGACGCACCGGGCGTGCGCTCGGTCGCCAGCGTCGTGCGGGTCGAGGGCGAGTCCCTCGAGGTGGTGTAGCCGTGCCGCACCTGTGGCGCGGGGTCATCGAGGAGTACCGCGACCGGATGCCGATCGGGCCGGACGAGCCGGCCGTCACGCTGCGCGAGGGCGGGACGCCCCTCATCCACTCCGAGCGCCTCTCGGAGGCGACCGGCTGCGAGGTCCACCTGAAGTACGAGGGCGCGAACCCGACGGGCTCGTTCAAGGACCGCGGGATGACGGTCGCGATCTCCCGCGCCCGCGCCGACGGGGCCCAGGCGGTGATCTGCGCGTCGACCGGCAACACCTCCGCCTCGGCGGCGGCATACGCCGGCAAGGCGGGGCTCGTCTGCGGCGTCCTCGTCCCCCGGGGCAAGATCGCGCCCGGCAAGCTCGCGCAGGCGCTCGTCCACGGCGCGCGGGTCATCGCCGTCGACGCGAACTTCGACGTCGCCCTCGACATCTGCCGCACCCTCGACGAGAAGTTCCCCGTCCAGCTCGTGAACTCGGTGAACCCGTACCGCATCGACGGGCAGCGCTCCGGGGCGTGGGAGGTCTGCGACCAGCTCGGCCGCGCACCGGACGTCCACGTGATGCCGGTCGGCAACGCCGGCAACATCACCGCCTACTGGCGCGGCTACCGCGAGTACCACGACGACGGGGTGATCGACGCCCTCCCCGTGATGCGCGGCTACCAGGCCGCCGGCGCCGCACCGATCGTCGAGGGCCGCCCCGTCGAGCGGCCACGCACGATCGCGACCGCGATCCGGATCGGCAAGCCGGCGTCGTGGGATCGGGCGGTCGAGGCGGCCGACGAGTCCGGCGGGTCCATCCGCGCCGTCACCGATCGGGACATCCTCACCGCCTACCGCGATCTCGCCCACGAGGGCGTGTTCGTCGAGATGGCCTCCGCGGCGTCGGTGGCGGGGCTGCGCCAGCTCGCTGACGCGGGCGAGCTGGAGTCGGGCTCGACCGTCGTCTGTGTCCTCACCGGCCACGGATTGAAGGATCCCGAGTGGGCCATCTCCGGCGCGGCGGAACCGCCGGTCATCGCCCCCGACGTCGACCGCGCGGCGGAGCTCCTGGACCTCGCATGAGGATCTGCGACGCTTGCGACGAGTCCGACCGATGACGGAGCCGCCCGGCGTGCCGCCCGTCGGTGTGCGCGTCCCCGCCAGCACCGCGAACCTCGGGCCCGGCTTCGACTCCTTCGGCATCGCCCTCGGCCTCCACCTGGAGGCGCACGTGGTGGTGCGCCGCGGGGAGGAGCCACGCGTCGCCACCGTCGGCGAGGGCTCCGAGGAGCTCCCGGGGGACGACGAGAACCTCCTGTGGAGGTCGTTCCTCGCCCTCTGCGCCCACGTCGGCGCTCCCGTGCCCGACGTCGGCATCCGCGTGCACAACGGGATCGCGCTCGAGCGTGGGCTCGGCTCGTCCTCCGCGGCGATCGTCGCGGGACTCGGCCTCGCCCGCGCCGCGGTTGCCGCGACGCTCAGCGACCTGGAGCTGGTGCGGCTCGCCACCGAGATCGAGGGCCACCCGGACAACGTCGCCCCCGCGGTACTGGGCGGCCTCGTGGTGGCGGCGAGAACCGACGGCGGCGAGCTCGTCGTTCGCCGCGCGCAACCACACCCACGTCTGTGCGCCGTCGTGCTGGTCCCCGAGTCCCGGCAGGCGACCGTCGCGGCGCGGGCGTCGATCCCCGCCTCGCTCGACCGGGCGCAGGTGGTCGACCAGACGGCACGCGCGGGCCATGTGATCGGCGCCCTCCTCGGTGCCTGGCCGGCCGAGGCGGCGCTCGTCGGCGACCGCCTCCACGAACCAGCGCGGTTCGAGGTCATGGGTCCGAGCGGCGCGGTGGTCGGGGCGCTCCGGGAGGGCGGCATCCACGCCTGGCTGTCGGGCGCCGGCCCGTCGGTGTGCGCCGCCGTGCCCCGTCGGGATGCCGGAGCGGTCGAGCTCTGCGGGACGATCGGGGAGGAGCACGGCTTCGCGGCCTCCGTCCGCGACTGGGACCTCTCCGGGTTGACCCTGTCGTGAACCGACGGGGCACGTAGCGGCTGACTGGTCCGGTCGCGGTCGGAGGCCGGTTCCTTGCCCAGCGTCGCTGCTTTGATACGCTCCGTCGCGCTTCCCTGCCTCCAGAGGCAGGTCGATCGTTGACCTGCGGCCGTCGGAGGGAGACCCCCGATCGACGGGCCCCGCCACGAACCGTCCGCTATCATGGACGCCGATCCCCCAGCCGGGAACGCGGCTTCGCGAGCCTTCGACGGTCGCGATCACCGGACAGGGAGCGGGATCTTCGTTGTTCCTTCGATCCACCTCGCGGCCGGCGTGTCGGAGGTAGGGCACCTGTCACCGGCGCTCGGCCGCCGGATCGGGCAACCGGAGGTCCGCCCACACCGGAACCCCGGTGTGACCGAGAGGAGAATCGGATGCAGCTCTTCCTCGACACCGCCAACGTCGACGAGATCGCGGAGATCAACCGCTGGGGTGTCCTCGCAGGTGTCACCACGAACCCGACGCTCGCGGGCAAGGAGGCGAAGGACTTCGTCGGCATCCTGAAGGAGATCTGCGCCGAGGTCGACGGGCCGGTGTCGGCCGAGGTCGTCGCAACGGACACCGAGGGGATGCTCGAGGAGGGCAGGGAGCTCGCGGCGATCGCCCCGAACATCGTGGTGAAGGTCCCGCTCACGCCCGCCGGGCTCGCGGCGACGGCCCAGTTCGCGCGGGAACAGATCGCCACCAACGTGACGTTGTGCTTCTCAGCGGGACAGGCCATGCTCGCCGCGCAGGCAGGTGCGACCTACGTCTCGCCGTTCCTCGGACGTCTCGACGACATCTCCAGCGACGGCATCGCGCTGCTCGAGGAGATCTGCGCCGTCTTCCGCGTCCAGGGCTACGGGACGAAGGTCCTCGCCGCCTCGCTGCGCTCTCCGCAACACGTGGTCCAGGCCGCGATGGCGGGGGCCGACGTGGCGACGCTGCCCCACAAGGTGTTCACACAACTCGTACAGCACCCGCTGACGGATGCGGGGCTGGAGCGGTTCCTGGCGGACTGGTCTGCGTACCAGGACGCCCTGAAGAAGGCCTGAGCCGGGACGGACCCGGCATCGCCTGCCGGACGTCCGGCAGGCGCGAATGGAGATCCGTCGCGCCCAGGTGACGCGACGAAGGGGAAAGATCACATGGATCGAACGGTTCTCGAGCGGAAGGCGCTCTCCGAGCTCAAGGAGATCGCCTCGACCCTGGAGCTCAGCGGCTACCAGCGGATGAAGAAGGCCGACCTCATCGACTTCATCATCGACTCCGCCAACGGCGGGCCACGCGACGACGCCGCCAGGGGCGACGGCGACAAGCGCGGCTCGGACGCCGATGAGAACGCCGGCGAGGCACGCGGCGACACCGCGGCGGACGAGCGGGCGGAGGAGGGCACGGACGAGCGCGTCGACGGACAGAAGGACGGGCGTGCCAACGGGCGCCAGGATCAAGGGGCCAACCGCCGCGACGACGGCGCCGACTCCGACGACGGCCCGGAACGGCAGCGGACCCGCTCGCGCGAGGTCCCCCAGCACGACCAGGGCGGCGGTCAGCGGCGGAACAAGAACCGCCGCCGCCGCAAGGGAGGCGGGGGCGACCAGCAGCAGCAGGTCGACGTCTCCGACCTCGAGGTCCGTGAGGGGATCCTCGACCTCCTCCCGGAGGGCTACGGGTTCCTGCGCACGACCGGCTACCTCTCCGGCAACAAGGACGTCTACGTCAGCCAGTCGATCGTGCGCCGTTACGGCCTCCGCCGCGGCGACCAGGTCGCCGGCCCGATCCGCCACAACAAGGGAAGCGACAAGTTCCCGGCGCTCGTCCGCGTCGACGCGATCGAGGGCGAGGAGCCGCGCGAGCACGACCGGCGCGTGGACTTCAAGGAGCTGACGCCCTACTTCCCGCGGCAGCGTCTCCGTCTGGAGAAGAGCGACGGGTCGCCGGTCGCGATGCGGATCGTCGACATGATCGCCCCGATCGGCAAGGGCCAGCGCGGGCTGATCGTCTCGCCGCCGAAGGCGGGGAAGACGACCATCCTCAAGCAGCTCGCCCAGGCGATCGAGACCAACAACCCCGAGTGCCACCTCATGGTGCTGCTCGTGGACGAGCGACCGGAGGAGGTCACCGACTTCGAGCGCTCCACCATGGGCGACGTGATCTCCTCGACCTTCGACCGTCCCGCGGACGACCACACCCAGGTCGCGGAGCTGACGATCGAGCGCGCGAAGCGTCTCGTGGAGCGCGGCAGGGACGTCGTCATCCTCCTCGACTCGATCACGCGCCTCGCGCGTGCCTACAACCTCGCGGCTCCGGCCTCCGGCCGTATCCTCTCCGGCGGTGTGGACTCGGCGGCGCTCTACCCGCCGAAGCGCTTCTTCGGCGCGGCGCGCAACATCGAGGAGGGCGGCTCGCTGACGATCATCGCGACCGCGCTCGTGGAGACCGGCTCGAAGATGGACGAGGTCATCTTCGAGGAGTTCAAGGGGACCGGGAACATGGAGCTGCGCCTGTCCCGCTCGCTCGAGCAGAAGCGCATCTTCCCCGCCGTCGACATCGAGGCGTCCGGGACCCGGAAGGAGGAGCTGCTGCTCGTCCCCGAGGAGCTGGACGCCGTCTGGAGGCTCCGCCGCGTTCTCCACTCGATGGAGGGCGGCGCCTCGCTCGAGCTCCTCATCGACAAGCTGCGGGCGACGAAGAGCAACTCGCAGTTCCTCCAGGCGATCCTGAAGTCGAACCTGAGCTGACCGCGGACCAGAGAGAGAGACGAGACCGATGAAGCAGGACATCCACCCCGAGTACGTGGACGCCACCGTCGTCTGCTCGTGCGGGAACACGCTCCAGACCCGGGCGACGAAGAGCGAGATCCACGTCGAACTCTGCTCCGACTGCCACCCGTTCTACACGGGCAAGCAGAAGCTCGTGGACACCGGCGGTCGCGTCGACCGCTTCCAGCGCCGCATGAAGGCTGTGGAAGAGAAGAAGACCGCGAAGACGACGGCGAAGAAGTAGGTGGCCGGCGCGACGAGCGACACGCCCCCCGAGGCCGCGCCCCTCTACTACGGCGGTGGGCACACCGAATAGGGCTTCTAACGGCCATATTTCGCGGATCTGAGGGTGCCGTAGGGGTGGCCGACACACACTGATGTGGGCCTGATGCGGGCACGGTGGCCTGCTGCGCCGGGTTGCGCACGGTGATGGTGTTGCCACAGTCGCCCGCCGGTCCGGCGTGCGTGACGGTCCCGTCCGACGAGCGCGTAGATGCTCGTGCCGACCGTCAGCGGGATGTCGGCGGCGACCCGGCCGGAGTGGTGGGGCTTGACGAGCTGCCATTCGGGGTCGCGGGGCGGTCGCCGGTCGCTGGTGACCGCTGCCAGGCCGGCGGGGTCGAACGGGAGCGCGTAGCCGTCGTCGATGACCGTCGCGGTCGGGGCGCCAGCCGAGAAGCAACAGATGGGCGTTGTTGGCCAGCCAGGCCCCAGCGCCAACGGGCACGAGCAGCCAACGGTCCGCGTGGGACCGACCGATGCGGCATGGTGCGAGGTGCGTCTGCTCGGCCCCACGGAGGTGATGCGCGACGGCACCCGCCTCGATGGCATCACCCCTCGCGCCGTGGAGGTCCTGGCCTACCTCGTGACCCACCGCGACGACGGCGTGAGCAAGGAACGCCTCGACGACGCCGTCTGGTCCGGTCGCGCCGCCCGTCCCGGCAGCCAACGGGTCACCGCTGCGCTGACCAAGCTCCGCGACGCGCTCGGCACGGACCCGACAGTGAGCCGCTCGTCCCTCGCCGGACCGGAGCGGAGCGGATCCGCCTGTCCGAGCATGTGGGCGCGGACCTCGACCGGGCGTTCGCCCACCTCGCCCTTGCCCGCGATCTACCCGCCGAGCCCCGTCTCCGCGAGCTGACAGCCGCCCTCGAGCTTGCCCGCGGCGAGCCGTTCGAAGAGCTGCCCGTCTCGTGGGCCAGCGAGGTCACCCAGCGAGCCATCGCCGAGCTCCAGGACGCCGCTCTCGAGGTCGCCCGAACGTGCCGAGAGCGCGGCGACTTCGACGCCGCAGAACGAGCCCTGAGACAAGGACTGCGGCTACTCGACCCCTCGGACACGCTCTACCTCGAACTCGGCGAACTCGAGAAGGCACGTGGACGCCCGGACCGTGCGCATCATCTGGCAGCAGCTCCGGCAGCGACACATCCAGGATGCCGATGAGATCAGCGGCCTTGTCTCCGCCCCGGCAGCTGAGATCGAACTCGCCTTCCAAAATCTGCTGGCAGGCTCGAGTCCTTGAAAGACGAAGACCTTGTTGACGTGTTGGCGCTGATGAAGTCCGCCGTCGAAGCCGACATCAAGACTCTGAAGAAATCCAACGCCGACATCGGCAAGCTCGCGAGCGAGTTGGTGGCACACAGTGCCAAGAACCCCACCGATGGGCTCCTCGTCGGCGAAGAAGAGGTTTCGCGGTTTCTCGACACCATCCTCACCTCAGGGTGATCCAGCGCTGACTTCTCCTCGCCGATGGTGTACAGGTCGACACGAAGGCTCCACGCATTGGTCAGATGCAGGCAGTCAAGACTGCTCTGGGGTGCTTTGACCTACACGGCTACTCGCAGTCGCTAGAGGAGGCCGAGGACAGGCTCGGTCCGGACACTCCACCGGCTGACTTTTGGCGCCTGCGGTCGCAGATCCCAGAAGTCCGCTACGTCTGGTCGACCCCGGATGACAGGTAGCGCGCGGCGGGTCCGATCCTGGTAGGAGCGGCGCGTCGTGTGTGCGCGTCCACCGTTGAGCGTGACGTAGGCTGAGTTCGGTTGGCCAGTCGTGCTTGGGGAATGATGACAATTCTCGACAAGGTTCGACCGCGCGAGGACGTGCTTGCTGGCACGATCTCGGACGCGGTGTTCGCCGCCAGCCTCGAGGACGTGGTCACGGGGAGCGCCCCTGACGCCTACGGCGCCCCCGCCACGTTCTTCGCGGCCACCCACCCGTCGGGCGGCTTGCGGACGCTGCTGGACGAGGCGCTCGGTCGTATCACCGGCTCGAAGCCGGATGCGTCGCCGACGATCCGGCTCGAGACCAACCTGGGCGGGGGCAAGACGCACAACCTGATCGCCCTCTACCACGCCGCGCGCGGCGATCTGCCCGGTGACCGCATCGACGAGTTCATGGATGCCGGCCGTGCTCCAGAACGGCCCATCGACCGGATCGGCGTGTTCGTCGGCACGTCCGCCGGCGCGACGTCATTTCCGAGCCGCGACGGCGTCGAGCCCAACACGGTCTGGGGGGACCTCGCACTTCAGCTGGGCGGAGCAGCGGCCTACGAGCAGCTCCGGCGCGACGACGAGGCGCTGACCGCCCCGGGCTCGGCCGTGCTCAAGACGATCTTCGGGGACCAGCCCGCGCTCATCCTGCTCGACGAGCTCGCCCGATACCTGCAGACAGCCCAGGGCACCACGGTCGGCAACTCGACGCTCGCTGATCAGACGGTCTCGTTCCTGATGGCGCTGCTCGAGGCGGCCGGTTCGACCCCACGCACGTGCGTCGTCATCACCATGACCGAGACCACCGATCCGTTCGGCGGCGACACCCAGGCCGTGCTCGACGCGCTCGATCACGCGCACGAGCTGATCGGCCGCCGCGCGACATCGCTGCGCCCGTCCGACGAGGCCGACCTGCCGGCGATCCTGTCCCGACGGCTGTTCGCCGAGGTCGACCAAGACGCTGGCACGGGTGCCGCACAGCGCTATGCGGATGCCCTACAAGACGCGTACGGCCGGGGCGCGGACCTGCCCGAGCGGCTCGTGTCGGGCCCAGAGTTCCAGGCGGCTGTCGAGCGGACCTATCCCTTCCACCCGGCGCTGATCCAAGCATTGGACAAGCGCCTGTCGACCATCCCGACGTTCCAGCGCACCCGCGGGGCGCTGCGGCTGCTGGCCCGCACCGTCCGACTGCTCTGGCAGCAGCCCGGTAAGGCCGAGCTGATCCACCTGCATCACCTCGACCTCGCCGACAAGGACATCGCCGAGGACCTGTCCAGCCGGATCGACCGCCCCCGCTACGAGCCCGTCATCCGCGCCGACATTCGCTCACGCGCCGGAGGCGCCCCCGCCCACGCCGAAGAGGTCGACCAGCAGATGGGTGCGGCCTACGCCACGAGGCTGGCCACCGCGACCTATCTGTACTCGCTGACCGCCGACGTGCCAGGCGTCACGTCGGGCGAGCTGCTCGGTGCTGTGCTCGCACCCGGCGACGACCCCGGCATCGTGACCAAGGCGCTGGATCAGCTCGAACAGGCCTGCTGGTATCTGCACACCGACGCACGTGGCTTCCGCTTCTCCACGGAGTGGTCGCTGGTCAAGCGCATCCAGGAAGCCGAGGGGCGCATCACGCTCGGCAAGGTCAAGACGGCCGCGACCCGGATCCTGACCGAGCAGTTCCGCGACTCCGTGCTCAAGGTCAAGCGGACCTGGGAGGACCCCAGGGTCCCCGACCACGCCGACGACGCGTACCTGGTGCTGCTCCACTGGGACGAGCTACAGGTCGCGGGTGCCGACGATGCGGTGCCGGCGAAGATCAACGAGCTGTGGGAGAAGGCGCCGGCCGGCGGCAACCGGACGTTTCGCAACCGGCTCGTGCTTCTCGTCCCGAACGCGGTCGGTCACGATGCCATGATCCGCGCTGTGCGACGCCACCTCGCGCTGAAGGATCTGGCGGCCAGCGACCTGTCCGACGTCTCGCCCGAGAAGCGCACCGAGCTCAAGCAGCGCGCGGCCGAGTCGGATGCCGAGGCTCGCATCGCCGTGTGCAACCACGTCAACGTCCTCTACGTCCCCGAAGCGACCGGGCTGGAGGCGTACGGGCTCGACCAGGTCACACAGGCCAGCCTGCTGCGCAACCAGACCGACGCCGTGGTTGAGCGCCTGTCCGCGATGGAGAAGACCCTCGCCTCCGGCGACAAGCCGCTCGACCCGGCCTACGTGCACGCCAAGCTCGGTGCGCAGGCCGACCGTGCCATCTCGACCGAGGAGGTGGGACGCGTCTTCGCCCGGCGTGCCGACCTCAAGCTCGTACTCGACAAGGGCATGCTGCGCACCCTGGTGTCCGACGGTGTCCGCCAGGGCGTCTGGGAGTATCAGGACCTCGCCGCCGGCGAGCAGGGCTGGGCGACGGCCGAACGACCCAACGTCCACGTCCGACTCGCCGACGACACCTTGCTGCACCCGCCCGGATCGGCGCCAGCCGTCGGACCGGTTGCCTGCCCCCTGTGCGGCCAGGTCCACGACGGTCCCTGTCCCGACGCGAAGGGCGGTGCGGGCGGTCCGAGGGCGCCGCCGCCGGCGCCTGCCGCATCGACCTTCGAGGCAGAGGGATCGGCGCCGGTCGCGTTCGCGAACGCCAAGCAGGCCGCCGTGGACGCCGGCCGATCCGTGTTGACCGGGATGCGTGCGACCGTGCACGTGTCCGGCGAGGGCACAGGCCAGCAGCTGGCGAGGCTGCACGCGCTGGCGCCGACGTCCGGGGCCCGGCTGCACTACCACATCTCGGCCCAGGTCCAGCTCGACGAGCCCGGTGACCTCATCGAACTCAAGTTCAGCGGCACCCCCAGCGACTATCAGCCGCTGAAGGCGGCGCTCGCCCAGCTGCTGGGTTCACGACAAGCCGTGCTCGAAGCGAGCCTCGACGCGCGGTTCGACCCTGCCCCTGCCCTGTCCGGCCAGGAGGTCGAGGATCTCAGGCGCCGCGCGGCCGACACCGGCCCCGCCCATTGCCGGCTGTGGCTGACCACCGAGGCTGACGCGTGAGCCGCGACGAGCGCTTCACCTGCATGGTGCACCGCGACGCTGACGGTCAGGTGTCTCAGATCGACATCCGGGTCGAAGGTTCCTACGGCGAGGTCGAGCAGATCCACGTCAACGGGAGCAGGGCCACCATGCTCGCCTCTGCGCTGCACGACCTCGTGCGGGCCGGTGGCGTCACCGGCCGCGTGTGGGCCGGCAGCCGACCGTTCCCGCTTGACCAGGGCACCGGCGCGCAGGTGTGGCTGCTGCTCACCGCCGCCAAGCCGCTCCGCCGGGCAG